>NZ_JBHVWF010000061.1:0-42559 GCF_042882365.1 Streptomyces sp. NPDC058221
GGGTACTAGGGGAACTGCGCACAGGCGGCGGGCTGTCCGCGGCGGCTGGCAGAATGGACGCATGCGCCCTGCCGTACTGAGTGCCGTCCACACACATCCGGCCGGATCGCCGACGGCACACCCGGCCGGCGAGACCGCTGTCGAGCCATGGGGACTCGACAACGAACCTCGCCGGATGTCGGCCGATGCCGTCGGCAGAACTGTCACGCGACGTCAGCAGCCGCCTTGGGCGCCTGCGTCCGTCACGCCGGTGCCGGGCGGCGGAGCCTGTCGGCCGGCCCCGGTGAGCGCGGCTTCGGCCACGGAGGTCCCGGAGCCGCCGAGCACGGTCCGCCCGATACCGCCAGGAGCGGGGGCCCGGTGCGCGCCCCGGCCGGGCGGTCATGCGAGAAGGGGAACTCCTGGGGGCGGCCGATGCGTTGGAAAGGGAGAGGCTGCTCTCTCCTCGTTTTTCCGGCGCTCGGACCGCACCGTATCGGGTTAAGACGGATACGGAAGGGGGTGCAGGACTGTGCGAGCACTTACAGGAGTCTGGCGTTGGCGGCACAACCCCCTGCGTCGTGCCACGGACCGGCACGAGGCGTGGGTGGCGCTCGTCGCGTTCGTGCTGCTCGTGCTGGCAGCACCCGCGGTCGGATGGTTCTTCGGAGCGCGCACCGACGACGCGTTGCAGGTGTCCGTGCGGGCGCAGCAGGCCAGGAGCCATCTCACCACCGCCGTCGTGGTGCGCAGGGCGGCAGGAGGACGGCACTTCGTGGCCGACCCCGAGATCGCCACCGACCGGACACCGCAGACTCTGGTGCTGGCCCGTTGGCGGGCGCCGGACGGAACGACCCACCACGCCACGGTGTCGACATCCTCGCGCAACACCGCACCCGGGGCACGGATCCGGATCTGGACCGACCGGGAGGGCCGTCCAGCGCTGCGCCCGATGGACGCACCGACCGCGCACACACACGCCGCACTGGCCGGCTTCGGCGCGGCGATGGTGGCCGCCCTGATGATCGAGGCCGGACGGCGTCTGATCGTATGGCGCATGGTGCAACAGCGGTACGAGCGGCTCGACCAGGCATGGTCCAGGGCCGGTCCGGACTGGGGCAGGACGGGCACCGGCAGCTGACGCCATGACCGGCAGGCATGGCCGGTCCCGGCACCGGGGTGGGCCCCGGGAGCTGCTGATCGGGTCAACTCCCGCCCTCCGCGCGCGCTACGGTGGACCGGCCCGCCCGTCACTCCGGCGGGCGGACCCTGGGTGGTCACTGCCGCGAGGCCGGTGATCCGGGCATCACACACGCACGAGGCGGGGGCACGACAGCGCCATGGCACAGGGCACGGTCCAGGTGACGCACACCGGCACATCGCGGTGGCGGCGCCGCACTGGCGAATACGCCTCCCTCACCGCGGCGCTGGAAGCGGCGGCGGACGGTGATGTGCTCACGGTCGCGCCGGGCACCTACCGGGAGAATCTGGTCATCGCCCGCGCGGTGACCCTGCGCGGCCCCGAGGGCTCCCTCGGCTCCGTCCGCATAGCCCCCGTGGACGGCGTACCGCTGACCCTGCGAGCCTCCGCGGTGGTCCAGGATCTGCATGTGGAGGGCCAGGACTCCGCGGCCCCCGCCCTGCTGGTCGAGGAAGGCGCCCCGGACCTGGCGGACCTGCGGATCGTGACCCGCTCGGCTGCCGGGATCGAGGTGCGGGGTGCGGCCCGGCCCACCGTGCGCCGCTGCACCGTCGACAACCCGGCCGGTGTCGGCATCGCCGTACTCGACGGCGCGGGCGGCGTGTTCGAGGAGTGCGAGATCGTCTCGGCCGGGCAGTCCGGTGTCTCGGTGCGCGACGGTGCGCACCCCCGGCTGGAGCGGTGCCGTGTCCACCACTCCTCGGGCGCGGGGCTGTCCGTCACGGGTGAGGGCAGCGGACTGGAAGCGGTCGGCTGCGAGATCTACGAGATCAAGGGCAGCGGAATACAGGTGGCGGCCCACGCCTCCGCCCACCTCACCGACTGCACGGTGCACCGCACGTCCGCGGACGGGGTCACCCTCGACACCGACGCCGTGCTCACGCTGGCCGACTGCGACATCCACGACATCCCGGAGAACGCGGTGGACCTGCGCTCGCGCTCGGTCCTCACCCTGACCCGCTCCACGGTGCGCCGCTTCGGCCGCAACGGGCTGTCGGTCTGGGACCCGGGCACCCGTGTCGACGCCAACCAGTGCGAGATCCACGACAGCACGGGCGACTACCCGGCCGTCTGGGTCAGCGACGGGGCGACGGTGATACTGGACTCCTGCCGTGTCCACGACGTTCCGGACGCCATCTTCGTGCTCGACCGCGGTTCGCGGGCCGACGTCGTGGACAGCGATCTGTCCCAGATCCGCAATACGGCGGTGTCGGTGAGCGACGGGGCGACGGCGCAGCTCGACGACTGCCGGATCCGGGAGGCCTCCACCGGTGCATGGTTCCGCGACCACGGGAGCGGCGGCACGCTGAACAACTGCACCATCGACGCCGCCCAGACGGGCGTGATCGTCACCAAGGGCGCCGATCCGACGATCGAGCGGTGCACGGTCACCTCGCCCGCCGAGGCCGGTTTCTATGTGTCGGCCGAGGGCCGCGGCACCTTCCACGGCTGCCGGGTCACCGGTAGCGAGGGCTACGGCTTCCATGTGATGGACGGCTGCCGTACGACGCTCACCCGCTGCCGTACCGAGCGTTGTGCCCGCGGCGGTTACGAGTTCCCCGAGGGCGGCACCCGGAGCGAGGGGTCCGGCACCGGCCCGGTCGTGGAGAACTGCACCAGCGACGAGAGCGCGCTGCGCGCCGCCGCTCCCCCGCCGCCGGCCGTTCTCACGGAGACCCGGACGACGCCGGGGCTGCTCGGTGGGGTCCCCGCGCCGCGTGCGGTCGAGCCCGTCGCCGTGGAGCCGGCGGCCGAGCCGGTGCGCACTTCCGGGGCGGTGCTCGGCGAACTGGACACGCTGGTCGGCCTCGACAGTGTCAAGCGCGAGGTGCGCGCCCTCACGGACATGATCGAGGTGGGGCGCCGGCGCCAGCTGGCCGGGCTCAAGGCGGCGTCGGTCCGGCGCCATCTCGTCTTCACCGGTTCCCCGGGCACGGGCAAGACCACGGTGGCCCGGTTGTACGGCGAGATCCTGGCGTCCCTCGGAGTGCTGGAGCGGGGCCACCTGGTCGAGGTGTCCCGGGTCGATCTGGTCGGCGAGCACATCGGCTCGACCGCCATCCGCACCCAGGAGGCCTTCGACCGGGCGCGCGGCGGGGTGCTGTTCGTCGACGAGGCGTACGCCCTGTCGCCCGAGGACTCCGGCCGGGACTTCGGCCGGGAGGCGATCGACACGCTCGTGAAGCTGATGGAGGATCACCGGGACGCGGTCGTCGTCATCGTCGCCGGGTACACCCACGAGATGGAGCGGTTCCTCTCCGTCAACCCCGGTGTGGCGTCCCGTTTCTCACGGACCATCACCTTCAGCGACTACGAGCCGCAGGAGCTGCTGCGCATCGTCGAGCAGCAGACCGAGGAGCAGGAGTACAGCCTGGCCCCGGGGACCGACGAGGCGCTGCTGAAGTACTTCACCGAGCTCCCCAAGGGCCCCTCCTTCGGCAACGGCCGGACGGCCCGTCAGACCTTCGAGTCGATGGTGGAGCGGCATGCGGGCCGGGTCGCCCAGCTCGCCGAGACGAGCACGGACGACCTCACCCTGCTGTATCCGGAGGACCTTCCGGAACTCCCTTGAGCTCCCCGCGGGGCTCCTCGGCCTGATGGGGCAGAAGCGGGACCAGCCGTTCCAGGAGCGCGGCCCGCTCCTGGGCGAAGACGGGGTCGGCCTGGTAGTCGGAGTGGCCCAGCACCGGTTCGGGCAGTGGGTGTTCGGGGGTGCGCCCGTAGACCAGGGGGTCCCTCAGCGGGCCCCGGTCCACCTCGGGTCCGGACTCCTCGCCGAGCCGGATCTCGCCGCCGATCGGATCGGTGGCCCGCCACAGATTGCGCCAGCAGTGCACCGAGCGGTGCAGCCCGTGCAACTGCGCGGGGCCGAAGTAGGCCGGGAACCAGCGCCCGTAGAGCCGCTCGATCGGTGAACCGTAGGTGAGCAGGGCGACCCTGCGCCGGGTCCCCGCGGGCAGCTGCCAGACCGCGGACGCCGCGAGGACGCTGCCCTGGGAGTGCCCTGAGATGACGAGCCTGCCGCGGGTGCGTGCGGTCCAGCCCGACATGCGTGAGGCCAGATCGGGGACGGCGCGCTCCGCGTAGCAGGGCGGCGCGAAGGGGTGTGCGGCGCGCGGCCAGAACGTACCGACGTCCCAGAGGATGCCGATCGTGCGCCGGGCGGAGGCGTCCCGGTAGGCCCTGCGGCCGCAGGTGACGAAGACCAGGAAGCCGAAGCCGATCATCCAGGAGCCGGTCGACTGCGCCGCCTCGGCCACCGACTCGACGAAGGGGCTGCTGCCGTCCATCGCCAGGCCGGGCACCTGTCCGCTCGCCCAGGCCCCGCCGACCGCTGCGGCGCCGAGCAGCAGGGTCGCGCCGGAGACCAGAGCGAGCATGCCGGGCGCCGAGTCGGTGAGCGCGGCTGCCGCCCGGATGCGGGCGATCTGCTTGGTACGGGCGGGATCGGGCCGCGACTCCTCGTACTCCGTGTCGATCAGGGGCTCCAGCCGGCGGGCCGTGAGAAACGTCCGCACGACGAGCGCGGCGCCGGGCACCAGGAGCAGCACCAGCAGTACGGGGATGACGGAGGCCTGCCAGCTGAGCAGGACCGGCGGTCCGTCTATGACGGCGCTCCGGCCCATGCCGGGGCTCCCGGGGCCGTCGAGCCAGTCGGCGACCCGCTGGGCCACCCCGCCGGTCATCACACCGCCGAGCGCGCAGGCGAGCATCGCGACGGCGGGGCCGCCCAGTCCGTGCACCACGGTGCGTGGCTCGGGACTGCGCCGGTACAGGCTCCACGCCACCACGGCGAGGAGGACGACGAGGGCTCCCTGGGCGAGCGTGACGATGCGGAACGTGATGTCGCCGGGCAGTGTGCCCGAGGAGGTCCAGCCGGGGCGCGACCAGGCGGCGTGCACCGAAGCGAGGACGAGCAGCGTCAGCGCGGCCCCGGGCAGATAGGTGATGACGGCGCGGTCGAGCCGGTTGTCGAGGCGCCGCTCGCTCCGGCCGCGCCGGCAGACGACCCAGAGCACCACGAGCATCCCGAGGACGAGCAGCGCCTCGATCACCCGGCCGTACACCGCGGGAACCGACCCCTCGGCGGAGCGGTCGTGCCGGGCCGCGGCGCCCGCGACGGAGGCGGTGACGGTGAGGAATCCGGCGGCGGTGTGGGCGGCGCGCAGCCGGGCGACGAGCCGGCGTCCGAACCAGAATCCGGGGCGTCCGAGCGCGGGCCGCACCGGCTCGGCGGGAGCGGTGCCGTCCTCGGGGGCGGTGTCCGGCTCGTCGGCGTCCGGGTCCGTGCCGGTCAGCGGGCGCTGGGACTCGTAGGCGCTCCAGGTGCGGTTGGACAGGTACCAGAGCAGCCCCACCAGCGCGGTCGGCACCAGGGCGGCGAGCGCGAGCCTGCGCCCCGGCTGGGACCACCAGCCGCCCTGTGCGGCGGACAGGAAGCCGAGCCAGGAACGCTGGTCGGAACAGTGCGGCACGCCGGCGCACTGCCAGGCCGCCAGGTCGAGCGCGACCTCACAGGCAGCGGCCGTCAGCAGGACGGTGAGGCTCAGCGCGACAAGCCGGACGAGCGCGCCGTAGAGCCGCACGGTGCGGGGCCGGCCCGACGCGGCCGGGCGCATCCAGTGGGCGAGGTTGATCACCATGAACGGGAGCAGCAGGAGCCACAGTGCCCGGGAGCCGTTGCCGGACGTGAGATTGGACCAGCAGTACGCCTCGGCGATGGGCCGGTCCCGGTAGCGCTCGGGGTGCTGTTCCGCGTCGATGTCGTCGGAGCGCCGGTATATGGCGGCGGTGGCGTCACCGGTGACGCGGACCGTGCGCGGGTCGACGAGCATCTCCTGGGGGGTGGTCCCGCCCACACCGTGGACCAGCAGTTCCAGCGCTGGCCCGGTGCTCTGCGGGGCCTGGGTGGCAGGTGGCACTGGGGTCACTCGCTCTCGAAGGGGGAAGGCGGCTGATGCCCGGTCACCAGAATCTCGGATGGGCCCCGGTGTCCGTGCCTCTGTCACCGAATCTCCCCAGTGCGGCGGTCCGCGACACCGCGTGGCAGGATGAGCCCGTCCGAAGGGACTCCTGCACGGCCAGAGGGAAGGACCGGACCCGGCGTTGAGCGAGAATCAGAATCTGCTCGCGGAGCAGCGGCGTGCGCTGATCCTCGACGAGGTACGCAGGCGCGGCGGGGTCAGGGTCAATGAGCTGACCCGGAAGCTGAACGTCTCCGACATGACCGTCCGCCGGGACCTGGACGCGCTGGCCCGGCAGGGTGTCATCGAGAAGGTGCACGGCGGCGCCGTTCCGGTGGTCGAGGCGAGTACGCACGAGCCCGGCTTCGAGGCCAAGTCGACGCTGGAGCTGACCGCCAAGGAGGACATCGCGCGGGCGGCAGCCGCGATGGCCGTGCCGGGCAGCGCCATCGCGCTCTCCGGGGGCACCACGACCTATGCGCTCGCCCAGCATCTGCTGGATGTACCGGACCTGACGGTGGTCACCAACTCCGTACGGGTCGCCGACGTGTTCCATGTGGCCCAGCGTCCCGGATCGCCCGGCGCCCGGCCCGGTGCCGCGACCGTGGTGCTCACCGGCGGGGTGCGGACACCGTCCGACTCGCTGGTCGGCCCGGTCGCCGACCAGGCGATCGTCTCGCTCCACTTCGATGTGCTCTTCCTCGGAGTGCACGGGATCTCGGTGGAGGCCGGTCTGTCCACGCCGAACCTGGCGGAGGCGGAGACCAACCGCCGCTTCGTCCAGTCGGCGCGCCGCGTGGTGGTGGTCGCCGACCACACCAAGTGGGGCACGGTGGGCCTGAGTTCGTTCGCCACGCTGGAGCAGGTGGATACGTTCGTCACGGACGCGGGGCTGCCTCGGGAGGCCCGCGCGGAGGTCGAGGAGCAGCTGCCCGGTCTGGTGGTCGCCGGCCGGGACACGGGCGGCAGGCCCGCAGAGGGCTGAGCCGCGGATCCACCAGGGGTTACGGGAGAGCCCTTAGGATCGTGGTGTGGCCGTCTTCCGGATCGAGCGTTTCACCCCTCTGCCCGCAGCCGAGTCCTGGCGTCGGGTGACGGACTGGGAACGGCACGCCGCGCATGTCCCGCTCACCACGATCACGGTGCCGGCCGGACTGCCGACCCGGACCGGGACGGTCTTCGTGGCACGTACCGGGGTCGGCCCGCTGGCGTTCGACGATCCGATGGAAGTGGTGCGGTGGTCACCGCCGTCCGGCAGCAGGGCCGGGATGTGCCGGCTGGAGAAGCATGGCCGGGTGATGCTGGGCCGGGCGTCGATCGATGTGTATCCCACCCATGCCGGCTCCCATGTGGTGTGGGTGGAGGAGCTGAGCGTCCGGCTGCTGCCGAGGTGGGGCGATCCGCTGATCTCGGGGGCGGGACGGCGGATCTTCGGCCGGGTGCTCGACTCCATGCTCGACCGGCCGGCACAGCCGCATCGGTGACCGGGGGCGGGATGCGTGCGGACACCGGGGGCACGGGCGCTTGAGCAGGTGATGTGACCGTCACACCGTCGAGTCGTTTGTCGGTGTGACGGTTTCCGCCTCTGGCTCGGAAGGCCCCGAATTCATGCCGATCCACCAACAGAAGCAGCGGTACTCCGGCAGCGGCGGACGCCCCGGCGTCCCGCAGGCCGAGGCCGCGCTCGTGGAGCACTATCCGCGGCTCGTGCGGCTCGCCTATCTGGTGCTGCCGCCCGCCCTCGGCAGGCACCGCCGCGTGCTGGCCGCCCACGCGGCGGTGCAGCGTGCGCTGCCGGGGTTGCGCACGAGGCCCGCGGCACCGGCTCCGGCCCGGGTGCCGGCCCAGACCCGCGGGGCGGCGCGCAGGCCCCTTCCGGACGACGGTGTCACCTCCGCGTTCGCCTGGATGCGGCTGCGGGTGCTGCGCAGCTCGCTGGCCCACGAGCGGCGGCCGCGCTGGTGGCCCGGTCGACTGCCTGCGCCCGCCGCGCTGCGCCCCTCGCTCCCGGCCGTCTGGGGCCTGCGGCTGTTCCCGCGGGCCGGCGGGGCTGCCGAACTGGCCCTTGACCAGGCGCTGTCGGCGGCTCCGGCGGCAGTGCGGGCAGCGTTCGCGCTGCGGCTGCTGGAGGAGCTCGACGAGCCCGAGGCGCAGGCGCTGCTCGCGCGTGCAGGTGCCCGGGACCCGGCGGGGGCGGTGCGGGCGGCCGGGCGACTCGGGGCCGGCGGTGGTGCGGGCGCGGAGGCGCTGCTGCGCTCCGCGGAGTTCGACCCGTGCGTCCTGCAGACGCGCCCGAGTGATCTGCTGCGGCGCAGGCACCGGATGCGGGTGGTGGCGGGCGTCGCCGCGCTGTGCGTGGTGGCCGGCGGCGTGGTCGCGCTGGCCGAGGAGGGCTCGGCTGTCCGTCTCCCCGACGGCGCGGACACGCGGGGCGCGTTCGCAGCCGCCCTCGATCCGACGTCTCTGCTGCGTACCGCCGCCGAGGAGTGGGCGGACACCTCACGCGTCGACTTCACCGCGTGGCCGGCCCGTGGTGAGCGCACCGATGACCGGAAGCTGCTCGGCCGGGCGCTGCACGCCTGGGGCCGTACCCCTCAGGACGTCGCGGTCTCGGCCACGCCCGGAACGCTCGCGGTGCCCCCTGCCCAGCCGCCACGGCTGCTGTACGCGGGTGAGGTGGACGGCGCTGCCGTGGTGCTGTTTCACGACGGCGGGGTGCGGGTGGTGCGCTACGCGGAGCCGCTGTCCGGGTCCGGCACCCCCGCGCTGGACTTCGCCCGGACCGATGACGCGGATGTGACAACGGGCGCGGCCGTGGTCGTCAGCCGCAGCGGGGACCGGGCCCGTTTCCTGCTGGCGCCCTGGATCTCGCAGACCACGACACGCGATCTGCTGCGGCCGGACACCGCCGCGCGTGCTGTGAAGGTGGGGGCGGACGGCGTCACCGCCGCCGTTGCGCGTCCGTCGTCCGGCGGCGCCTGCGACTCCTGGCCGGTGATGCAACTGCGTTCATCCGAGCGCATCGTGGAGAAGCACGCCTTCCTCGTCACCGATCTCGGAGATCTGACCCCGGTCCATCTGACGTTCACGCCGAGGCCGGGCGGCGGGGCACCCGCCCGGCAGCCGAGGGAGGCGACGGGCGGCCCCGCCCTGCTCAGCTGGGCACATACGGCCTGCTCGCTGCAGGCGCTGCGCGGCAGTGGTGTCCGCGCGGTCAACAACTGGGACTTCGCCGAACAGCGGCTCCCGGAGGGCGGCTCCCCGGCCCAGTGGGTCTGCACCAGGGCCGACACCTGGCAGGGCCCCGGACGCGTTCTGGTGCAGTTCCAGGGCCCCGGCCCCTCGCTCACCGCGCCGGCCACCGTGGTGGGCGACGAGCGCGACACAGCGTTGTGCAGCCGGTTCGGGCAGCACGTCCTGGCGGGCAACCGCTGGAAGGCGCCGTCCGGGCAGTGGTACGTGCTGGCCGCGGGAAGCCGTGCGGTGAACCGGATCGAGGCCACCGGCGCGGTCCACGGCACGGCGGACGGCACCACGCTCGCGGTGCGGGCGCCGCGCAATGCCTCGGTCGAGCTGACGGCCCGGCTGCGGGAGGGGGGTTCGCTCACGGCGGTGCGGTGAGGCGATCCGCGTACCGTCCGCAGTCCGAAGCCGATGCGCCTGACGACATCTGACGAGCAGTCAGCTAGGGTGAGCCGCAGCCCGTCCGCCGCCGACCGCACGGGAGGTGCGTTCCATGGCACACCGACTCCGCACTGTGCAGCCCGACTTCGTCGGGTCCGCTCCGCTGCGCCTGGTCTTCACCGCCGAGGTGTCCGCGCCGCCCGATGCCGTGTACCGCGCGCTGGCCGAGGACGTCGAGGGCTGGCCCGGCTGGTTCACCCAGGTGACGGCGGCGCGGCCGCTCGACGCGGGTGCGGGCCGCGAGGTGCGGCTGCGGGGCGGGATCGCGTTCCGCGAGACGATCGTCGCCGCGGAGCCCGGCCGGCGGTACGCCTACCGGGCGGACGAGTCCAACGCACCGGGTATGCATGCCCTGTTGGAGGAGTGGCTGCTGACCCCGGCCGGCACCGGCACCCGAGTGCAGTGGACCTTCGCCGCGGACGGGTCTGCGCTGTTCCGGTTCACGATGCGGCGCGCACGGCCGGGCATGGGCAAATCGTTCCGGGACGCCGTGCGCAATCTCGGCCGGCGGCTCTCGACTGCCACCGCCTGAGCCGCCTGGCGCGCCGCGTCCGGTGAGTCACTCCGTACTTCCCTGCCCACCGGGCCAGTTGCCGGTGGCCAGGAAGTGCTCGATGGTCCAGGCGTACGGGGTGATGTCCAGGCCCTGCCCTGCCAGCCAGGAGTCGGAGTAGTACTTGTCGAGGTAGCGGTCGCCCGGGTCGCAGAGCAGCGTGACGATGCTGCCCGTACGCCCCTGCGCGCGCATCTCGGCCACCAGCTTGAACGCACTCCACAGGCCTGTCCCGGTGGAACCGCCCGCCTTGCGGCCGATGGACCGCTCCAGGGCACGGACGGCCGCGACACTGGCCGCGTCCGGGACCTTCATCATCCGGTCGATGGCCCCCGGGACGAAGCTCGGCTCCATCCTCGGCCTGCCGATGCCCTCGATGCGGGATCCGCAGTCGCTGGTGGCGAGGGGGTCGTGGCGGGTCCAGCCGTCGAAGAAGCAAGAGTTCTCCGGGTCGGGCACACAGATCCGAGTGTCGTGCTGCATGTAGTGCACGTACCGCGCGATGGTCGCCGATGTGCCGCCGGTGCCCGCGGTCGCGACGATCCAGGCGGGCTCGGGATACCGCTCCAGCCTGAGCTGCTGGTAGATCGACTCCGCGATGTTGTTGTTGCCCCGCCAGTCCGTGGCCCGCTCGGCGTAGGTGAACTGGTCCATGTAGTGGCCGCCGGACTCGGCGGCGAGCATGGCGGACTCCTCGTACAGCCTGCGCGAGTCGTCGACGAAGTGGCAGCGACCGCCGTGGAATTCGATGAGCCGGCACTTCTCGGGGCTGGTGGTGCGGGGCATCACCGCGATGAACGGCACCCCGATCAGCTTGGCGAAGTACGCCTCCGAGACGGCGGTCGAGCCGCTCGACGCCTCGATCACCGGCTTTCCGGGGCGGATCCAGCCGTTGCAGAGTCCGTAGAGGAAGAGCGAGCGCGCCAGCCGGTGCTTGAGACTGCCGGTGGGATGCGTCGACTCATCCTTGAGGTAGAGGTCGATGCCCCAGCTCTCGGGCAGCGGGAAGAGCAGCAGATGCGTGTCGGCGGAGCGGTTCGCATCGGCCTGGACCTTGCGGACGGCCTCCTTGAGCCAGGCCCGGTACTCCAGGTCGGTACGGTCGACGTCGATGGTCGCCACGGCTTCGCCGTCGTGTCTGTGCTCACTCGTGTCCATCAGCGCGCTTCTCCTCGTACGACCGGTCCGGGCGCGCCCAACGATATGCCCCCTACCTGCACAAACATTGACTTTGATACTCCATAGCCCTGCCTTGGTGTTGCACGTGAGGCGCCTGGGGACCGTGCGCGCACCTTGCGCCATTGTGTCCCGCTACGGGCTGGTGCACCCGCGCCCCGATGTGCACACTTTCTCTCGGGAGCATGACGAAGGGGGCGAAGGGGCCATGTCCGAAACGGAGTTCAGTGAGACGGGCGTACGGATCGACCGGTGGGCGCGTTCGCTCACCCGGGCCGGGCAGGTGACCGTCAAGGACGGCCGGGTGGCGCTGCTGACCAGCTACGGCCGGGAGATCGACAGTGCGCCGGTGGGGACGGTGAGCGCGGGCAGGCCGTGGTTCGCGGGCGGTGACGCGACGGTGGCCCGGGTCAACGGCACGCGGTACCGGCTGACGATGCCCCGGGGCCCGGGGAAGCCCGACGACGCCGGGCCCGTGCGCCGGTTCCTCGAAGTGCTGCGCGGTACGGGCGGCGGAAGGGGCTGACGGAGCGGCGCGACAGGGACACCGCGAGTTGCGGAGCCGTATCCCCTGAGCGACATTGGACACACGTCACTCATGGTTTACCGGCGGTGACACTGAGATCCAGGCCGCCGGCCCGGAATCAGCAGCCAGCCAACTGCTGGATCCGTCCCTTCGTCTTCTTCCGGACCTATTTCGGGGAGTCGCAGCCGTGATCAGCGAGCCAAGCAGGCACTGCACGGTGGAGCTCCAGGCCCTGCCGTCGCGAATCGGTCAGGTCCGCAGAATCATTTCGGCGCAGTTGCGCTACTGGCATCTCGATCCCTTGATCGACCAGGCAGCGCTGGGCGTCACGGAACTGCTGACCAACGTCCACCGGCATGCACAGCCGGACAAATCATGCACCGTCGAGATCGAGTTGCTGCTCGAACGGCTGACGGTGTCCGTCCATGACCACGACCCACGGCTGCCGACCGTGCGCGAGGCCGACGACTCCAGTACATCGGGGCGCGGACTCGCACTGATTGCCGCGGTCAGTGAGAGCTGGGGTGTCCGCCCCCGGGGCGGTGCCGGAAAGATCGTCTGGTTCACCCTTCCGGCGCCTTCCCTGTTCGCCGCCCAGCCACCGCATTCGGTGTACGGGGCGACGACCGACGGGCCGTTCGACCTGAGCGGCATCATGTCGCCGGAGGGTGTGCCGCCCTCGGTGGCACGGTCCGTGGTGGTCGGCTGACGCAGCAGGTGCGGGGCGCCCCAACCGGGCGCCCCGCTCCCGCGCCTGCAGTGCCGAATGCGGCGACCAGGACGGACTCCCAGCGGCCCATGGCCCGCAGCTGCCGCCTGTCTGCCCGACGACGGCGCGCAGCAGGCCGAGTTCCCCAGGCCGCGTCAGGCATCGCCGACCGCGCAGCACGACAAGTCCGCTGCCCACTGGACAGAACGGTGCCCAGTCACAGTCTGTGACTGGGCACCGGTGGCCAGCTCCGGTGCTCGTCTTCCAGTGCCGCCTCGGCCAGCTTCTGAGCACATGGACCTTGATCAACAGGCCGGCATTACCCACCATCCCAGCCAGGGCGGAGCACTCTTTTAGCCCGCAGGCGACGAGTCCGCCGGTTTGGCGATGCGGTGGTGTTCGGCGTTGATACGCCGGGCTTCTTCGAGTTGGTCCTCGAGGATGACGATGCGACAGGCGGCCTCGATGGGGGTGCCCTGGTCGACGAGTTCCCGAGCTCGGGCGGCGATGCGCAGCTGGTAGCGGGAGTAGCGGCGGTGGCCGCCCTCGGAACGCAGCGGGGTGATGAGGCGGGCTTCGCCGACGGCGCGGAGAAAGCCCTGCGTGGTGCCGAGCATCTCGGCAGCCCGGCCCATGGTGTAGGCGGGGTAGTCGTCGTCATCGAGACGGCCGAACGAGTCGTCTGCTGTCACTTGCACCTCTCTACGGAACGCGTGGAGGGGCCCTGGTGCCGTGGGCACCAGGGCCCCGAAGGAACTGCTACACCATCTGCCGGCTTCGATACTGCGCCGACCGTCTGTTTCCGCCGCCCTGGCCTGAACTCTGCCGGGAACGCGGGGATCGCGGTTGCTTGACCGGAGACCACCTCACTATCGATGTCCTGCGGTACCCGGGCCCTGTCGCTCCGCCCGGGCGATCCTGATGGCGCTAGGCCCCTCCGTTCTTTCCCTCTGGGATCGGTCACTTGCATACTGCTGGTGATGCGAACTGCTCCGTGGCCTGTGACAGCGCCACGCTTCGACAGCCAGCCCCGTCGCCCGTCCTGCATCCACTCCGGCTCAGAACCCCGCTGCCGAACTTCCCGGTGCGCGCGCCCGCAGCCGACGCCTTCACCAAGGTGCTGCTCACTGACTTCACTGCTGGGTCCTGCGTGCGGCGGCCCCTGATCACTGCGGGCCGCCCAGTGCGGTCGTCAGTCGCGTCGCCGTCCTGCAACAACCCTGGCTTCGCAACTCCACCACCGCACCGTCCTGCGTACTGCAACTACGGGTACCGCTTCCCGGCAGTTCATCTCTGCCGGGCCTTGTTGATCTCGGCTACGAGAGAAAATCTAGACCACACCGCCACCCAATGTCTACTCCGGCCGACATAGTTTTTCGTGTGTACGGGAGTGCGCTAATCGTTCGAAGACAGTACAGAGGGACGAAGCGAGGTGACCGTCTCAGAGGTCCGGCGCTCATCCGTCAGTTCGTGTACACAGTCGGCGTCCGTGACGGTGGTGGTCATACCGCACTGTCCCTGCCGCGGGCGCCGAACTGCTCGTCGAGCACGGAGAGCCGGCGCCAGTACTCGTCCTCGTCGATCTCCCCGGCGGCGAAGCGCCGCCCGAGCATCGCGATCGGTGACTGTCCGGCGGGCCCGCCCTCGACCGGCCGGCCCCGCCAGGGGCCGCGCCGACCGCGCCAGACCGTGCGGCGCAGCACCGTGACGACGGTGATGACGACGGCTGCCCAGATGAGTGGGAAGAGGAGGATCCACGGTCCGGGTCCACCGTCGAAGGCCAGGGTGTTCATCTCGGTCAGCTCCTCGGGTCACGCTTCTCGTTCACGTTTTCCTGTCGCTTCCGAGCCTGTCTCCGGGGAGGGGTCCGCGTCGTCGTACGGCCAGCGGCACTGCGGCTACCCCCGCGGGAGTAGCCGGCGGTTCCGTGGCTGCTCCCGTCCGCCGTTCACCACCCCTGGTTTCTGTACCTACTAGTATGTACAGTGAGTCCATGAGCACTCCGGACCGTCTGATCGAAGCCACTCAGGAGCTCCTGTGGGAGCGCGGCTATGTGGGCATGAGCCCCAAGGCCATCCAGCAGCACGCGGGCGCGGGCCAGGGCAGCATGTACCACCACTTCAGCGGCAAGCCCGATCTGGCGCTCACCGCGATCCGGCGCACGGCCGCCGGGATGCGCGAGGCGGCGGCCCGCACCTTCGACTCCCCCGGTACGGCGTACGAACGGATCTCGCACTACCTGCTGCGTGAGCGCGATGTGCTGCGCGGCTGCCCGGTCGGGCGGCTGACGATGGACCCGGAGGTCATCGCGAGCGACGAACTGCGGGCGCCGGTCGACGAGACGATCGCATGGTTGCGCGGCAGGCTGGCCGAGATCGTCCAGGAGGGCCTGGACGACGGCGAGTTCGTCCCCGGCCTGATTGCCGACGACGTCGCGGCCACGATCGTCGCGACGGTCCAGGGCGGCTATGTACTGGCCCGCGCCTCGGGCACGGCCGATGCCTTCGACGCTGCCGTCCGCGGGCTGCTCGCACTGCTCGGCCCGGCCCCGGGCGAGCCGTCCCGGCGCACTCCCTGAGGCCCCGCGCTCCCGCCCGGCCCCGTACGCATGCCGGCCGGCTCCCTCACGTACGCCACCGACCGCCCGAGGAGCACCTCGCCCATGCGCATCACCAGGAACCGCCTCGACACCCGGTCAGGACCCGCCGAGCACTTCAACGGCAGCGTCTGGCTCGACGAGATCGCGGCGCCCGAACCCCCTTCCCGGCTGCGGGCGTTCAGCGTCCACTTCGCTCCGGGCGGCCACACCTCCTGGCACACCCACCCGCACGGCCAGGTCCTCCACGTCACCGAGGGCGAAGGGCTGGTGCAGCGCCGGGGCGGTCCGGTGGAGACGATCCGGGCCGGTGACACCGTGTGGATCGAGCCGGACGAGTGGCACTGGCACGGCGCCGCGCCCCGCACCTTCATGACCCATCTCGCCCTCGTCGAAGCGGCCGAGGACGGCTCCACCATCCACTGGCACACCGATGCCGGAGTCTGCGACTACCCGACGGCCTGAGGAGCGGACGATGCACGCCATGCAGTACGAGATCACCCTGCCGGCCGACTACGACATGGGCATCATCCGCACCCGGGTCGCCACCAAGGGCCATCTCCTGGACGACTTCCCCGACCTCGGCCTCAAGGCCTTCCTGATCCGGGAGCGCGGCGAGGACTCGCCGGTCAACCAGTACGCGCCGTTCTATCTGTGGTCACGGCCCGAGGGCATGAACTCCTTCCTCCGGGGGCCCGGATTCCAGGGCATCGTCCAGGACTTCGGGCGGCCCGACGTGCAGCACTGGGCCGGACTGTCGTACGAGGAGGGCCCCGCGTCGGCCGTACTCCCCCGCACGGCCACGCGCCGGCGCACCCCCGTGCCCGCATCGGCCGCTCCGGCGGACGCGGTCGGCGCGGCGCTGGAGGAGAGCCGCCGGCTCGCGAAGGCGCCGGGCGCGGTCGCCACGGCGCTGGCCATCGATCCCCGCCACTGGGAACTGGTCCACTTCACCCTCTGGGACCACCTCGCGCCCGAGGAACCCGGCGAGCGCTTCGAGGTGCTCCATCTCAGTCAGCCCGGTCGCGGGAACCTCGGGAAGGGGCGTCAGTGGTAGCCACCGTCCGCACCGTTCTCGGCGACGTCCCCGCCGGCGAGCTGGGCGTGTGCGACGCCCACGACCATCTCTTCCTGCGCAGCCCCCTGCTCCCGGGCCAGGAACTGGACGATCCGGCGGACGCGGCCCAACGACTCAGTTCCTTCCGGGCGTTGGGCGGCCGCACGGTGGTGCAGTGGACTCCCTGCGGGATGGGGCGCGGGGCCGAGTCGCTGGCCGGGCTGTCCCGTGCGACGGGTGTGCACGTGGTGGCCGCAACGGGGCTGCACCAGGCGGTGCACTATCCGGCGGAGCTGCTCGGCCGGATCCGCGACAGCCTCGCCTCGCTCTTCGTCAGCGAGCTCACGGAAGGGATCGGCTCCACGGGGGTGCGGGCAGGGCTGATCAAGGTCGCCGGCGCCTTCCACACGCTCGACGCGCACGCCCGGCTCACCATGACCGCGGCCGCCGGGGCCCATCACCGCACCGGCGCGCCGATCGCCGTCCATCTGGAGCTGGGCACCGCCGCCGGTGACGTGCTCGACCTGCTGTGCGGGGAGCTGGGCGTCGCACCGCAGCGGGTGATCCTCGGCCACCTCGGACGGTCGCCGGACGGTGCCGTGCAGCGGGAGGTGGCGCGGGCGGGGGCGTTCCTGGCGTTCGACGGACCCTCCCGGGCACACCACGCGACGGACTGGCGGCTGCCCGAGGAGCTGGCGGCGCTGGCCGAGGCGGGATTCGGCGGGCAGATACTGCTGGGGGGCGACACCACCGTGCCGGAGACGCCGGGCATGGCACATCTGCTGCGCCGGCTGCGGCCCCGCCTGGAGGAGGCCCTGGGGGCGCAGGGCGTGGCAGCGGCGCTGGTCGGCAACCCCGCGCGGGCGTTCGCGTTCGAACCGGTGCGGGAGGCGTGAGCGCCGGCGGGGCCCCGACCCCGCCGGCGTCCGCCCGTCCGCCCGTCCGCCCGTCCGCTCAGGCGAGGGCGCCGAGAGGATCGTCCAGCACCGGCTGCCAGGCCAGCTCCGCCGCGCCGACCAGGCTGTTGTGGTCCAGGGTGCAGGGCAGGATCGGCACGCTGCCGCTGCGCCCCCACAGACTGCGGTCGGCGACCACGGCCCGCAGCCGCTCCGGGTCGGCGTCGAGCAGCGCGCGGTGCAGTCCGCCGAGGATGATCCGGTCCGGGTTGAGGATGTTGACCAGACCGGCGAGACCCAGACCGAGCCGGTCGATCAGTTCTTCGGCGGCGGTGCGCACCGCCGCATCGTCGTACTCGTTGCGCAGCAGGTCACCGGACTGTTTGAGGAGTGACTCCTCCGGGCCGGGTGCGCGCCCGGCCGCGGTGAGGAAGGCGAGCGGATCGGTCTCGACGTCGAGGCAGCCACGGCCCCCGCAGTGGCAGGGCCGGCCGTCCGGGTTCACCGTGAGATGACCGACCTCCAGGGCCAGTCCCGAACTCCCGCTGTGCAGACGGCCGTCCAGGACGAGCGCACCACCGACACCGCGATGGCCGGTGGCCACGCAGAGGAGGTGCTGGGCGCCGCGTCCGGCTCCGTGCCGGTGCTCGGCGAGCGCGGCGAGGTTGACGTCGTTCCCGGTGAACGCCGGTCCGGTGATGCCCGCTTCACGGATGCATGTGGCGAAGATCTCGCGGACCGGGGCGCCCACGGGCCAGGCGATGTGGAGCGGGTTGAGGGCCGTGCCCTCCGGCTCGGCGACCGCGGACGGCACGGCGAGCCCCGCGCCCACACACCTCAGCCCGCTGTCCTGCAGCAACCGGGCGCAGTCGTCCACGACTTCGCCGATGACCTGCGCCGGATCCGCCGTAATGGTGACGCAGCCCGGAGCGGTCGCGACGAGCCTGCCGCCGAGGCCGACCAGCGCGGCCCGGAAGCCGTCCGCGTGGACCTGGGCCGCGACGGCCACAGGGCCGGACTCCCGCACGGCCAGCCGGTGCGAGGGACGGCCCTGCGATCCCGCGGCGGAACCGGGCCTGGAGTCCACCCTGATCAGACCGAGCGCCTCCAGCTCCGCCGCGACCGCGCCTGCCGTGGCGCGGGTGACACCGAGCTCGGAGGTCAGGACGGCGCGGGTGGGCGCGCGTCCGGTATGGACCAGTTCCAGCGCGGGACCGAGCGCGCTGCGGCCCCTCTCCAACTTCGTCCGGGTGGTGGTCGCCTTGCCGTTCATGGGGGCGAGTCTCCCATGATCCGGAGGTGTTGCCGACGCCGCGGTGGCCGGGTTCATCCCCTGTGCCGCCCCGGTCGTCGACCGTCTTGCGCCCGTCGTCCGAGGACCCCTATGCTGACTTTGTGCCGCAACTAAACAAACTGCGGACGGCCCTGCCGGGGGGACCGGGCGGCAACACCGCCCCACTCTCGTCCTCCCGTCTCCGTACCGCGCTGACCGTGTTCTTCGCCCTCGACGGGTTCCTCTTTGCCGGCTGGGTGGTCCGTATCCCGGCCATCAAGCACCAGACCGGCGCCTCGGCCGCCACCCTCGGCCTCGCACTCCTCGGCGTATCCGCCGGTGCCGTGATCACCATGATGCTCACCGGCCGGCTCTGCCACCGCTTCGGCAGCCACCCGGTGACCGTGGTGTGCGGAGTCCTGCTCTCGCTCAGCATCGCGCTGCCCGCCCGGACCCATTCGGCACTCGCCCTCGGCCTGGTGCTGCTGGTGTTCGGCGCCGCGTACGGCGGGATGAACGTGGCGATGAACAGCGCGGCGGTGGACCTGGTCGCCGACCTGCGGCGCCCCGTGATGCCCAGCTTCCACGCCGCGTTCAGCCTCGGCGGCATGATCGGGGCCGGACTCGGCGGACTGGTCGCCGGCGGCCTCTCGCCCTCGGCACACCTGTTCATTCTGACCGGAATCGGACTGCTGGTGACCGTCATCGCGGGCCCGGTACTGCTGCGGCACACCGTTGCGAAACCCGCGGCGGAGCCGGCTGCGGGTGTGGAACGCCCCAAGCGCCTGAGCGGACGGGCGCGCCGTGTGGTGCTCCTGTTCGGCATGATCGCGCTCTGCACCGCGTACGGCGAGGGCGCGCTGGCCGACTGGGGCGCCCTTCACCTGGAACAGGACCTGCACGCCCACCCCGGGGTCGCGGCGGCCGGCTACTCGCTCTTCGCCCTGGCCATGACGGCGGGCAGGCTCACCGGCACGGCACTGCTCGAACGGCTCGGCCAGACCCGGACCCTGGTCGCGGGCGGCACAACCGCGGCGGCCGGCATGCTGATCGGTTCACTCGCCCCGACCACCTGGCTCGCGCTCCTCGGATTCGCCGTCACTGGACTCGGCCTGGCCAACATCTTCCCGGTGGCGGTCGGCAGGGCCGGTGAGCTGGCGGGTCCCGGCGGAGTGGCCGCGGCCTCGACACTCGGCTACGGCGGCATGCTGCTCGGACCGCCGGCGATCGGCTTCCTCACCGACTGGTTCTCGCTGCCCGCTGCTCTCACCACGGTCGCCGTGCTGGCCGCCGCGGCGGCGGCACTGGGATACGGCGCCCGCAACGTGCGCACAGACACCAGTGAGTAGCCGTACTCAGGCAGAAACGGTTCCCCGGACGCACGATGGAGGAGTCAGCCATCAACGGGGAGCACACGATGAACACACCGGTCATGAACAGCGCGCACCTTCGCGCCGTCGCACGTCTGACCTTCGGCAACACCGCCTCACGGATCTATCTGGGGGTGGTGGCGGCCACCGCCGTGTTCGTCGCCGTGGACACACTGTTCGTCGCCCACGAGGACGCCTCGTTCGCCGGTGTCTGGCTCTTCTTCCTCGCGGCACCGACCGTGTTCGCCTTCCTGGCGGGCGGTTCGGTGTGGGGCGCCGACGCACCCGGGCCCGACTGGTTCGTGTATCTGGCGCTCGTGGTGTCCGTGCTGGTGCAGTCGTTCGCCCTCGGCTGGTTCGTACGCCTACTGCGCGGCGGTGCCGGCCGGACGCGTTCCGCGCACCCCCAGGGCACCTGACCCCTGGCACAATCCGTGTCATGGAGATCGCTGAGCACATCAACTCACTGGCCGTCGAGGGCCGGTTGCTGGCGAAGGCGGCCCAGGAGGCCGGCACCGGGGCGCCGGTCCCGACGTGCCCGGGGTGGCAGGTGCGGGATCTGCTCCGGCACACCGCGATGGTCCACACCTGGGCGGCTGCCTTCGTGACCGAGGGGCACACCTCGTACGTCCCCGACACCGGGGAGCCCGGCCTGGACGGCCCCGGACTCCTCGACCGGTTCCGGGACGGACACCACCGGCTGGTGGCCGCCCTGGAGGGCGCCCCGCCGGACGTGGAGTGCTGGACCTTCCTCGCCGCGCCGTCGCCGCTCGCCTTCTGGGCGAGGCGGCAGGCCCACGAGACCACGGTCCACCGGGTCGACGCCGAGTCCGCGCGCGGCGGGGCGCTGTCCCCCGTGGCAGCGGCTCACGCGGTGGACGGTGTCGAAGAGCTGCTCCTCGGATTCCACACCCGTCCGAGGAGCAGGGTGCGCACCGAGGAGCCGCGCACGCTGCGGGTACGAGCCACGGACACCGGCATGGTGTGGACCGTGCGGCTCTCGGCGGAGCCCCCGCGGGCGGTGCGCGAGACCGGGGCGCCCATGGACACGGCAGTGGACTGCGAGTTGAGCGCCCCGGCCCAGGACCTCTACCTCTCGCTCTGGAACAGGCTGCCGCTCACCGCCCTCGCCGTGACCGGCGACCCGGACCTCGCCCGGCTGTGGCGCGAGAACTCCGCGGTCACCTGGTCCTGAGCGGCCCCTTCGGCGGAGGACGGCGGAGCGTGCCATGGGCGGCGATAATTCGGCGGCGCCCGCGTGGCTTCTTGGCTACCCTGCCGGGATGTCTGAACCGGAGAACTATCGCCGCCGTTCCGCCCGTGTGGTACTGGTCGACGACACGGACCGGGTGCTCCTGCTGAAGTCCCATGCCGATCCGGACGACCCCGCGGCCGGCCACAGCTGGTGGACGCCCGGCGGTGGCGTGAAGGGTGACGAGAGTCTGGCCGAGGCCGCAGCCCGGGAACTGCTGGAGGAGACGGGGCTGTCCGTCGATGCGGTGGCTCTCGGGCCGAAGATCGCGGAGACCTCCGGCTATGCGGCCCTCCACTGGGCCGAGGGCATGTTCCAGGACAACTTCTTCCACCACAGGGTGACGTCCCACCACGTCGACATCAGCGGGCAGGAGGAGTACGAGCGTGCCCACCACGCCGGGCACCGCTGGTGGACGGTGGATGAACTCGCCGCCGGCACCGACGTCATCATTCCCATCGGTCTCGCGGAGCTGGCCGCCGAACTCGTCGCCGGACGTGTCCCCGCCGAGCCGGTCCGGCTGCCCTGGCACCACTGACCTTCCGGAACCGCACTGCTGCGCCGCGCCTGCGCACGACGGGGGTTGCCCGCCGGTCACCGTGCCTGTGACACTTCGGACATGGGAGACCGCAGCCAGGCCGATCGGGACGCCATGACCGTCGAGATCGGATTCGCCGTGCTGACCGGCGCTGTGATGGCCGCCGGTGCGTTCCTCGCGGTCCGTGTCCCCACGACGCTCCTGGTACCGCACGACGGTGCGCGGTCCGTGATGTTCGTCGTCGCGGCCGCTGTCGCCGTCCTGGTCTTTCTGGGGCGTGTCGTCGACGTGCTGTGGCGGTTCGGCCGTCGCGACGCCATGGCCGGGATCGGCGGGCCGGGCGGTCCGCCACGGCCGGATCAGCCCAGCCAGCCGGGGCGTACGAGCCCCGACTCGTAGGCGAGCACCACCAGCTGGGCCCGGTCCCGGGCACCGAGTTTCACCATGGTGCGGCTGACGTGGGTCTTGGCCGTGAGCGGGCTGACGACGAGCCGGCGGGCGATCTCCTCGTTGGACAGCCCTATGCCGACCAGGGCCATCACCTCCCGTTCCCGTTCGGTCAGTTCGTTCAGGCCCGTGGCCGCCGCGGGTTCCTTGGAGCGGGCGGCGAATTCGGCGATGAGCCGGCGGGTGACGCCCGGGGACAGCAGTGCGTCACCCGCTACCACCGCCCGGACGGCCCGTAGCAGCTCCTCCGGTTCGGTGTCCTTGACCAGAAAGCCGGAGGCTCCGGAGCGGATCGCCTCGAAGACGTACTCGTCGAGTTCGAAGGTGGTGAGCATGACCACCTTCACCGCGTTCAGTGCGGGGTCCTCGGTGATGGCCCGGGTCGCGGCGAGGCCGTCGAGGTGCGGCATCCGGATGTCCATCAGCACGGTGTCCGGCCGCAGTTCGCGCACGAGCCGGACGGCTTCCCCGCCGTCGGCGGCCTCTCCCGCCACCTCGATGTCCGGCTGGGCGTCAAGGAGGGCCCGGAACCCCGCCCGGACCAGCAGCTGGTCGTCGGCGAGCAGTACGCGAATCACGGTGTCTCCTTCTGGTGCGGCGTCCCGCCGGCTGTGTCGCTTCCATCGGCGGGCAGCGGAAGTTCGGCACGTACCCGGAAGCCGCCGTCGGGACGGGTACCCGCCTCGATCGTGCCACCCAGCGCCGCGGCCCGCTCCCGCATGCCGGCCAGTCCGTTGCCGCTGCCCCCGGCGTCCGTGCCGGTGGCGGGGCCCTCGTCGTCGATCCGGAGCCGGATGCGTCCCGGCTCGTAACCGATCGCGACCTGCGCGGTGCGCGAACCGGAGTGCCGCACGACGTTGGTCAGTGCCTCCTGCACGATCCGGAAGGCGGCCAGGTCCGCGCCGGGCGGCACGGCGCGGCGCTCGCCGTCCGCGGTGACCGTGACGGTCAGTCCGGTGCTCGCGGCCTGCTCCACCAGTTCGGGCAGCCGGTCGAGTCCGGGCGCCGGCGCCCTGGGCGCGTCCCCGGGGGTACGCAACGTGTCCAGGACCTGCCTCACCTCGCCGAGCGCCTCCTTGCTGGCGGACTTGATGGTGGTGAGGGCCGTACGGGCCTGTTCCGGGTCGGAGTCGAGCAGAGCGAGGCCGACACCGGCCTGGACATTGATGACGGAGATGCTGTGCGCCAGGACGTCGTGGAGCTCGCGGGCCATCCGCAGGCGTTCCTCGTCGGCCCGGCGCCTCTCCGCGGCCGCCCGTTCCATCCGCTGGGCGGCCCACTGTTCGCGTCGCACACGGACGAACTCCGAGGCGGCGACGATGGCCACCACCCAGGCGGCCACCCCCACCTCCTGCCCCCAGGGCGGGGCCGCGTCGCCGGAAGGCGGCAGCCAGCGGTAGAGCCAGTGGGCCACCAGGAGATGGCCCACCCACACCATCCCGACCGCCGACCACGCGGCCCGGCGGTGTCCGGCGACGACGGCACTGAAGCAGCCCACGGCGACGGCCAGGAAGACCGGCCCGTACGGGTAGCCGGCACCGAGGTAGACCATCGCCGCGGCCGAGCTCACGAAGACGGCGACCACGGGGTGGCGGTGGCGCAGCAGCAGCACCGCCACGGCGACGAGGAGGAGGAGCCGGGCGAAGAGGTCCAGCGGGGCCTTGTCGCCGACCTGGCCGCGGGCCGCGATGGCCGACCCGGCCATGACGACCACGCCGAGCAGCAGGGTCGACGCCCAGGGCAGCCGGGCTGCGGACCGCCCCCGCACCCCGGTGAGCCAGCGCGGCGGACCGTCCTGGCTCCACATCCTCCCCGAGCCGCGGGGTCCCGTCGTCCTGCTGTCCGGTTGCACGCGCGCCCACGGCCGTCGCCGCGGCGGTCCGCCCTGTCCATCAGGGGGGCCACCGCTTGCCTGTGAGCGCTGCTCTTCCATGCCGGCCACGCTAGACCGCGCACCACCGCGCGGGCGTCCGCCGGGCGTGGTGATCACCCGTACTCCCTGTGGAGTACGGCGAACGGGGAGGGACGGGGACGCCGGGTGTCGCGGTCCGGGGCAACCCGCGGGCTGCGCGTGGGCCGCGCGCTCACCGCTGCGGCCGCTCCCCCGCCCCGGCCGGCCCGGCCCACGACCGCTGCGACTACCTGCGGTCCATCGCGGACAGGGCCCGCTGCGCCATCGGATGCGAACGGACCAGCTCGGCCAGCGAGGTCGTCCCGCGGGTGATGCCCGCGAACGCGTTCCAGGCAGGGCGGAATCCGGTGAGCACCGCGTGCAGCAGACCCGGGCGGCGCTCGAAGAGCTTGAGCATGCGCCGTCCCACGCTCATCTCGACACCGAGTCCGGCCTTGATGGCGAAGGCGTAGTTGAGCGCCTGGCGGCGGGCGTCCACCGCGTCGTGCGACTCCGCGACACGGACCGCCCACTCACCGGCGAGCCGCCCCGAACGCAGCGCGAACGAGATGCCCTCGCGGGTCCACGGCTCCAGCAGGCCGGCCGCGTCACCGCACACGAGCACCCGGCCGCGGGACAGTGGCGAGTCGTCGCTGCGGCAGCGGGTCAGATGGCCCGAGGAGATCTTCGGTTCGAAGCCGGCCAGACCGAGCCGCGCGACGAAGTCCTCCAGGTACCGCTTCGTTCCGCCGCCGTCGCCGCGCGCCGAGATCACGCCGACCGTCAGGGTGTCGCCCTTGGGAAAGACCCAGCCGTAACTGCCCGGCATCGGGCCCCAGTCGATCAGCACCCGGCCGGCCCAGTCGTCCGCGACCGTCTGCGGAACGGGGATCTCCGCCTCCAGGCCGAGGTCCACCTGGTCGAGCTTCACCCCGACGTGGGCTCCTATCCGCCCGGCACTGCCGTCCGCGCCCACCACCGCGCGGGCCAGGACGGTCTCGCCGCCGGCGAGCACGACCGCGACCGTGCGCCGGTCCGGCACCGCGGCACCGTGCTGCTCCACCCGGGACACCGTCGCTCCGGTACGCAGTTCGGCACCCGCCTTCTGCGCCTCCTCGACCAGGCCCGCGTCAAACTCGGGGCGGTTGATCAGCCCGAAGAGCATCCGCCTGGAGCGGCGGGTCCGCGCCAGTCTGCCGTTCAGCGAGAACGTGACCGCGTGGATCCGGTCCCGCAGGGGGAGTTCGAATCCGGGTGGCAGCGAATCACGCGAATACCCGATGATGCCGCCGCCGCACGTTTTGTAACGGGGCAGTTCCGCCTTCTCCAGCAGCAGCACCCGACGGCCGGCGACCGCCGCCGCGTATGCCGCGGAGGCTCCCGCCGGTCCGGCGCCGACTACGACGACGTCCCACACGGACGAGTCTTCGTGCTCATGTCCGGCGTCTGCGTTCTCGCTGCTCACGATGTGCTTCTGCTCCCGATCCGACCAGTGGCCCAAGCTGCTCACGGCATCCTACGGCGCGTTCCGGCCAACCCCTGCTGTGGGAGGATCGGCCATGCCTCCGTCGTGACCGCAACGCCGCATTCGCGGTGTTCAAGTACACGGATTCGTACAGATAACGTCGCACCTGCTAGGAGCGTGCCCATGACCGCCCATCCGATTTCCGGGACCATCGCCTCACTGATGCCCCGCGCCAAGGCGGAGCTCACCGAGCTGGTGGCCTTCCAGTCGGTGGCGGACCCCGCTGTGTACCCGAGGAGCGAGTGCGACGCCGCTGCCGAGTGGGTCGCCGAGGCGCTGCGCGCCGAGGACTTCCAGGACGTCGCCCTCCTCGACACCCCGGACGGCAGCCGGTCCGTCTACGGCTTCCTGCCCGGACCGGCCGGAGCACCCACCGTGCTGCTCTACGCCCACTACGACGTGCAGCCGCCGCTCGACGAGTCCGCCTGGCTCTCCCCGCCGTTCGAGCTGACGGAACGGGACGGCCGCTGGTTCGGCCGGGGCACGGCCGACTGCAAGGGCGGACTGGTCATGCATCTCCTCGCGCTGCGCGCCCTCAGGGCGAACGGCGGGATACCGGTCTCCGTCAAGGTGATCGTCGAAGGCTCGGAGGAGCAGGGCACCGGAGGCCTGGAGCAGTACGCCGAGGCCCACCCGGAGCTGCTCGCCGCCGACAGCGTCGTCATCGGCGACACCGGCAATTTCCGGGCCGGTCTGCCCACGGTGACCTCGACGCTGCGCGGGATGACGATGCTGCGGGTGCAGCTGGACACCCTCGAAGGGAACCTTCACTCGGGGCAGTTCGGCGGCGCCGCGCCCGACGCGCTGGCCGCGATGATCCAGCTGCTCGCCTCGCTGCGTGCCGAGGACGGTACGACGACGGTCGACGGTCTCACCAACGGTGCGGCGTGGGCGGGTCTGCAGTACCCCGAGGCGGAGTTCCGCGCGGACGCGAAGGTGCTCGACGGCGTCGGACTGATCGGCACGGGCACAGTGGCGGACCGGATCTGGGCGCGGCCGGCCGTGACGGTGATCGGCATCGACTGCCCGCCGGTCGTCGGTGCGACGCCGTCGGTGCAGGCGAGCGCCCGGGCCCAGATCAGCCTGCGGGTGCCGCCGGGTGCCGATGCCGACGAAGCGACGAGGCTGCTCACCGCGCATCTGGAGTCGCACACGCCGTGGGGCGCCCGGGTCGCGGTCGAGCAGGTGGGCCAGGGGCAGCCGTTCCGCGCCGACGTCACCAGCCCGGCGTACACCTCGATGGCGGATGCCATGCGTGCCGCGTACCCCGGCGAGGAGATGCAGTCCTCCGGCATGGGCGGCTCGATCCCGCTCTGCAACACACTCGCCGGGCTGTACCCGGAGGCGGAGATCCTGCTGGTCGGGCTGAGTGAGCCCGAGGCGCAGATCCACGCGGTGAACGAGAGCGTGTCGCCCGATGAGCTGGAGCGGATGTCGGTGACGGTGGCGCTGTTCCTGCAGAACTACGCAGCCTCCACGCAGGGCTGAGCGCGCCCGTCCCCACTCTGTCGGTCCGGTGCGGGCCGGTTCCGGCCCGCACCGGCTACGCGTTGAGCGAAGCACGCCCAGAGCGTAGACCCGTGTGACGGACGTCGCCCGCTGCCTACGTTCGTCGCATGGATCTCGTCGAAGTACTTCCCCGGCTGCACATGTTCCGCTTCCCGATCGGTCAGGCGTATCTCTGGCGCGACGCGGAGGAGCTGACCCTGATCGACGCGGGCGACATCGAAGCCGCGTCCGATATCGAGAACGCGGTACGCGGTCTCGGTCTTGACCCCGCCCGCATCGCCCGGATCGTCCTCACGCACGGCCATCGCGACCACTACGGCGCCGCCCAGGAGCTGGCCGACCGCCACGGCGCCGAGATTCTGGCGCACCGGCTCGACACGCCGGTCATCCGGGGCGAGGAGGAGATCGCCGACCCGGTGCTGCTCGACTGGGAACGCCCGCTGTGGGAGCACGCGCTGACCGTGCCCGCGGCACCGCCGACCCGGGTCGACCGCGAGCTCTCCCACGGATCGGTGATCCCCTTCGGCGGCGGTGCGCGGGTCGTCCACTCACCCGGCCACACCCCGGGTTCCATCGGTATCCATCTTCCCGCGCACGGGGTGCTGTTCACCGGGGACTGCGTGGCCGGCGTGGGGCAGGTGATGCTGGGCGTCTTCAACATCGACCGTGAGCAGGCCGTGGCCTCGTTCCAGCGGCTTGCGGCGCTGGAACCGGCCACGGTCTGCTTCGGACACGGTGATCCCGTCACGATCGGCGCCGCCGCGGTGCTGCACGCCTCAGCCGACCGGGATGCCGGCCTCCAGATTGAGCACGGCTGACTGTTCGCGGGCGCGCAGCGCCCAGCGCAGCCGTTCGTAGCGGGTGGGCGGCAGCATGTCGGCGGCCTCGGCCTCGGTGACGAACCGCCAGCCGCGCAGTTCGGATCCGGGCAGCAGCAGCCGTTCGGCGTCCCGGCCGGGCAGCAGGCCGCCGTCGAAGAGCAGCCGCAGGCCACCGAATCCGGGCGGCTCGGGCGCCTCCCAGTCGATGACGAGCAGTTTCGGCACCTGTTCGAGCTGTATCCCTATCTCCTCGGCGACCTCCCTGATCCCGGCCTGTGCCGGGGCCTCGCCGGACTCCACCACCCCGCCGGGGAACTCCCAGCCGGGTTTGTAGGTGGGGTCGACGAGCAGGACCCGGCCGGACTCGTCGAACAGCAGCACCCCGGCAGCGACGGTCTCCGCGGTCGGGTCGGGTGTCTGCACGATCTCGCAGGCCGGTGCCGCCCCCGTGTGCAGGGCCTCGGCGATGAGTTCGGCCGTCTCGTGCGGGGTGAGGACGCTGTTGTCGATGGTGTGGGCGTCCCCGGTGATCCAGTCGAGCGCCGAGCGGTAGGGGCCGATGTGCTCGTACGCCCACTGACGGACGCGTTCGCTGTGCTCGGGATCGTCGGCGAATTCCACTCGGTCGGCGATCCTTTGGCGCAGGATCGTTTCCTCAGGTGAGAGCAGCACATGGCGCACCGGAATACGCCGGGAGGCGAGCCCTCCGAAGATCTCGTCGCGATACTCCTGTCGCAGCAGCGTCATCGGCACCACCAGTACCCCACCGACCTCGGCGAGCAACGCCGCCGCGGTGTCCACCACCAGACGCCGCCAGATCGACAGGTCCTGGAAGTCGGTCACCTCGGCGAGCTTCTTCTGCGGCAGTAGGTACCGCAGCCCCGCGCCGGTCAGTTCCGGGTCGTAGAAGGTGCTGTTCGGGATCAGATCGATCAGTTCGCGCGCGGCGCTGGTCTTGCCCGCGCTGAACGCACCGTTGATCCAGACGATCACGGTTCCCCCTCTTCCGTAGCCCCCTGTGGCTTGCCCGCAACACCCTGCCGCGAAAACCCGTTTGAGGCGACGGGCGTTGCAGGAACGCAACCGCGGACGGCCGTCGCGGGCGTCCACGGGCACGGGAGAGGCGGCGTTCGGGAGCCGTAACGGGGACGGGCCGGACGTCGTTGGAGCGGACAGCAGAAGGAACGACAGGGGGTGGACCGTGCGTCGCACCGTGCTTGAGCAGTTCCCCGCAGGAGGCCCGCGGGGCAGCTGGCCGGCCGAGGAGTTCGCGGCGGCCCGCCGCGGCGAGGGGGTCGCGGCGGAGGTGGTGATGGATCTGGAACGGGACGCGTTCCTGGTGGTCGTGCCGCAGCAGTCCTCGGACCGGGGCCGCTGAGCCGGGCCGCACGTCCGGGCGAGCGGCCGGCGCCTGCACTCAGCCCGGCCCGCCGGTGGTGTCCTGCTCCGGCTGCGGCCCCGGCGCAACCCCGTTCCGACGGACGGACACGGCGTCGAAGAGCTCCCAGCCGTCCATGACGTGAACCGTGGGCGCGTCGGCACACCAGCCATGGGACAGGGCCTCGTCGAGCAGTGCGCGGACGGTGCCCGGCTCGTTGAGGTTGAGGTACCCGCCCTCGGCCATGCCCACCTCGCCGAAGTGCAGAAAGAAGCCGTCGGGCACCGCCCGGCCCGGCCCCTGCCGGAAGGCGATCTCCAGCCGCCCCCGGCCGATGAGCGGGCGGACCGCGAGGGTCTCCTGGCAAAGCCCGGGCGGGACACCGCCGCGGGCGTGCCGGTGGCTCACCCGCCACAGGAACGTGACACCGTCCACGACGAGCCGTCGGGACTTCCTCCTGCTGCGCGCCATCCGGGGATGCTAGCCCCGTGACCGGCGGGCCCGCGACAGAATAGAACGCGCCCGCGCTCAGGGGGTGTCGCCCCGCCAGTCCCACTTGTACGGCTGGTCCGCCCTGGGCCCGTACTCGGCCCTGCCGCCGGCCCCGTACGAGCCGATCTCGGTGACCAGGGCGGAGCCGTCCGCGAGGGCGACCTCCGTCCATCCGGTCACGTCCAGCAGCAGCCCGTCGAGCGGGCCGCCCACCAGCTCCCGGTAGACACGCCCCGGCCGGGGCCCGGGGTCGGGGTCGGGGTCGTCGTGATCGGCGCCGTACACGCGTCGCCGCATGATCTCGTCCATAGCAGCAGGATCGCACCGACCACTGACAACTTCCTCGGTCAAGGGGCCGGTGTGACTCCAATGGCCTCGGCAGCCGCCCACGCGGCGGTGGACCGGGAAGACAACGAGAGCGCGGATGCCGCCCGACCCGCGCGCCGCCCTCATCCGCCCCCTTCCTGCTGGCAGCATCAGCCTCCGTTCTCCCGCCCCGGAACCCTGGAGGCAGCATGACCGGCACCGTGGCCACGCCCGGCGTCTCTGTCGCGATCGTCGTCCATGGCGGGCGTGTGCTCATGGTGCGCCGACGCCTTCCCGGGGGCGAGCTCATGTGGCAGTTCCCTGCGGGCGCCGTAGCGGACGGCGAGAGCCCGGCGGACGCGGCCGTACGGGAGACGGCGCAGGAGACGGGCCTGGCCGTGCGGGCGGTCCGCCTGCTCGCTGAGCGTGCCCACCCGGAAACGGGCCGGCCCATGAGCTACACCGCTTGCGAGGCCGTGTCCGGCGAGGCGCGGGCCGCCGACGACGAGCTCGACGCCGTGGCCTGGGTCGCGCACGGGGAGATCGGCGAGTACGTCCCGTACGGACTGTTCGACCCGGTGCAGGAGTACTTGGACGGCGCACTCCTGCACTGAGCCGAAGCCGCCGGCTTCTCGCGTCGGAGCTGCGGAAAGCCCTCCGCCGGCGGCCCGGCCGTCCTGAAATGTACGCTGCGCGACCAGGGACTGCCCGGCGGATCAGCTCACAGACGGGACCCCGGAACAACACGCACGCGCTACGAACCTTGACCCGTGCTGGGGGCGACCGGGAAGGACACCTCGTCGCGGTCCGTGCCGTCGGTGATCCACCATCGGTCCCCGCCGAGTAGGGCCATTTCCGCATGGCCGTCACCGTCCCAGTCGTGGACGGCGAAGAGTGTGCCGTCGACGGGGCCGTCGTCACCCGGCACTGAGCGCTCGGTGGCGCGCCAGGGCTTCGACCCGAGCCCGTGCTCGGAGCCGCCCCGCAACACCTCGATCCGCGCGTCCCCCGTCTCCTTCTTCTTGGTGAGCTGTACGGCCAGGTCGTCGCAGCCATCGCCGTTGAGGTCCCCGGCGGCGAGCCCGGTGCCGAAGCCCTCCTTGAAGTCGCCGCCGTCCATGGTGACCCACTTCCCCGGCTCCGTCCCGTAGCGGACGCTGACCCGGCCGCGCCGGTGGGGTGTTTCCTCCTCGTCGTAGCTGTCGACGAAGCTCCGTCCGACGGCGACGTCCTGGCGCCCGTCGCCGTCGAAGTCGCCGAAGACGACGTTCTCGCCCTCCGGCAGCCGCTCGGGGTCCTTGCTCAGGCCGCCGGCGGTGCGGGCACCACCGGTGAACAACAGGGGCGGATCCCACGGGGAGTCGTAGAGCGCGAGATCGGTGGCGCGGTCGTCGTTCGCGTCCCCGGCGACCAGTACGGGTGTCGCGCCCTCGTGGACCGGGCTGGGAATCTCCACGATCCGGGCGGGGGCGCCGGACCGCTTGAACGGTCCCTTGAGGACGACCAGTTCCCGCTCCTCGTTCGAGTCCCTGAAGACCGCGAGATCGGTGTGGCCGTCCCCGTCGAAGTCACCGGCGACCGGCGCGGTGTGGTACCCGCTGCCCGGCAGTCGGACGCGCCCGTGCGGTCCGCCGGCCTGCGGGCCCTTGGGGCCTCCCCACAGGACACTGGCGGCGGCGCTGACGACGAGATCGGCGTGGCCGTCCTCGTCCAGGTCGGCGATCGTGGGCTGCCACGGCTCGTCGCTCGTCTGGATGTGGTCAGGCACACCGAGGTCGTGGCGCGTGAGGACGGTCGTACGGTCCTGGTCCGGACCCTGCTCGGAGCCGGGCACGACGACCACATCGAAGTTCTCCGTGTCGGCGTTCTCGTACACCAGATCGACAAGGCCGTCCCCGTCGAGGTCGGGGGTCACGGGCGTGTCGTTGCGTGCTGAATCGGCTGGTCTGCAGGGACTGTTGGGCACCGAGCGCACCCTGTCGGACGGGAGGAGGATGAGGAACGCCACCGCCGCCACCACGATGAGGGAGGCCGACACGGCGTGCCACATGCGCAGGTGCCGGAAGGACAGACCGCCTGCTTTCGGAAAGTGCATCAGCCCACTTCACGGGAGTGGCCGCGGCCCGGACAAGGAATCAGGCCACTTTGTTACGGGGGTGATGCACCACGGCCCTGCCCCCTTCGGGCAGCGTGACGCCCCAAGTGGTCGGGCCGCGCTGCCTCTGCCCGATCTCGGCCCCTCGGCCCCGCCCCCAGTCCTCAGCCCTTGCTCGACCCCAGCGTGAGCCCCGCGATGAAGTGCCGTTGCAGCAGCAGGAAGACGATGAGCGTCGGAAGCGCCACGATCACCGAGCCGGCGGCGAGCAGGTTGTAGTCGGTGAAGAACTGACCTCGCAGATTGTTGAGGGCCGAGGTGACCGGGAGTTTGTCGCCGTCGGAGATGAAGACCAGGGCCCAGAGGAAGTCGTTGTACATCCAGGTGAACTGGAGCGTGCCGAGCGCGGCGAGCGCGGGGCGGCACAGGGGCAGGGTGATCCGCCAGAACTGGGTCCAGACGCCCGCTCCGTCCACGACGGCCGCCTCCAGGATCTCCTGCGGCAGGGTACGCATGAAGTTGGCCAGCACGAAGACGCAGAACCCGAGCTGGAAGCCGATCTGAACGAGGACGACGGCCCAGTACGAGTCGAACATCGTCATCGAGTCGGACATCCAGTACGGCAGCGGGATGCGGTTGAAGACGACGTACAGCGGGGTGACGATCACCTGTTGCGGGAGCAGGTTCCCTGCGGTGAAGAGCATCAGCAGGACGAGCCCGCCGCGCATCCTCAGCCGGGCCAGCGCGAAGGCCACGAACGAGGCGAGGAAGAGGGTGACGAGCACCCCCGGAACCGCGATGATCATGGTGTTGACGAAGTACTTCGTCATGCCGGAGTCGGTGAACGCCTGCCGGTAGTAGTCCAGCGAGAGATGGCGCGGCAGCGAGAAGTAGCCGTGCTCGGACGTCTCGTCGTACGGGCGCAGTGATGCGTACACGGCGAGGACGAGCGGTGCGAGGAAGGCGAGCGACACCGTCATCAGAAAGGCGTGCACGCCGAGGCGGCCGGGACGGAGCCTTCGGCGGGTGGTGGCCGGGACCGGTGGTGCCGGCCGGACGGCGGTGGCTTCGGTGGTCATCGGTCCTTCTCCCCTCGGAGCTCCTGCACCAGGTACGTCACGACGAATCCCAGGGAGACGACGAGCAGGACGACGGCGATGGCGGAGCCGAATCCGATCCGGCTGGCCTCTCCGATGATGTTGTCGGTGACGAGCACCGAGAGCAGTTCGAGGCCGTTGCGGCCGTGGTTGACCGCGTACACGATGTCGAAGGCGCGCAGCGACTCGATGACGGTGATGACCCCGACGATGACGTTGACCGGCCGGAGTGTCGGGAAGACGATGCGGAAGAAGGTCTGGGTCTCGCTCGCCCCGTCGATCGCCGCCGCTTCCTTCAGTGAGGGGTCGACGGCCTTGAGCCCGGCGAGGTAGAGGATCATCACATAGCCGGTGTGCCGCCATGCGGCGGCCAGCAGGACCATCCAGATGTTGAGGTCGGGATCGCCCAGCCAGTCGGTCGGTGTGCGGGTGTCGCCGACGATCGCGTTGAGGGCGCCCTGGTCGCGGGAGAAGATCAGCTGGGCGATGAAGCCCACCACGGCGAGGGACAGCACGACGGGCATGTACAGGGTCGACTGGTAGAAGCGGCTGAAGCGCACGCCCTTGTCGATGAGTACGGCAAGCAGCAGCCCGAACGGTGCGGCGACCAGGCCGAGGAAGCCGAGCCACAGCAGGTTGTGCCGGGCGGCCGGCCAGAACTGCGGGTAGTTGGTGAACAGGTTCGCGTAGTTGCGCGTACCGATCCACTTGATGTCGCCGATGCCGTCCCAGCTGGTGAAGGAGAGGACCACCGAGGCGAGCGTCGGTCCCCAGACGATGGCGAGGTCGAGCAGGACTGGTATGCCGAGCAGCACACCGAGCACGGCGAGGTCGCGGCGGGTGAACCGCCGCGTACCCCGCTGCCCGGTGCGCCGCCCCGAGATGAACGACACGGTCGGTACTCCAGGTTCAGTCCGAGGCGAAGATGCTCTTCTTCTGCCGTTCGATGTCGTTGACCAGGCCGTCCACATCGTTCGGACTGCTGATGAACTTCTGGATCGCCGGGATCATGACCGTGGAGGCGAAGTCCGGACGGGTGTCGCGGTCCATGAACTGGGAGATCTGCTTCGCCCCGGAGATCAGCTCGACCGACTTCTTCTGCAGGTCGGAGTACTGGGTGGTGTCCGCCTGGTCGCTGACCGCGATGTTGTTCGGGTCGCTCTTCAGGTAGATGTCCTCGGCCTTGCCGGTGGCGAGCCACTTGAGCAGGTCCTTGGCGCTCTCCAGAGACTTCTTGTTCTTGAGGTTCTTGGACTTCTTCGCCAGCAGGAACCCGTCGATGGGCGCCTCCACGGCGTCCTGGCCGTGTTCGGGATTGATGACGGGGAACGGGAAGAAGTCCAGGTCGCCCTGTTCGGCCTTGGGGAACTGGGCCCCGGGATGCGGCAGGCCGAAGACCGCCATTCCGGCGTCGCGCTTCTGGAGGCTGGTCGCCGCCTCCTGCCAGGTACGGCCGTTGGCGCCCTGCTGGCAGTAGGGAAGCAGCCGCCGCCAGGTGTCGAAGACCTCCCTGACCCGCTTGTCCGTCCAGGCTTCCTCGCCGGCCATCAGGCTCTTGTGGAATTCGTATCCGTTAGTGCGCATGTTGATGTAGTCGAAGGTGCCCATGGCGGGCCAGCCGTCCTTGTCGCAGAACGCGATGGGGTCCAGCTTGTCCTTCTTCATCTGCTTGGCGAGTGCCACGTACTCGTCCAGCGTCTTCGGCGCCCGGTAGCCGCGCTCGGTGAACAGGCTCTTACGGTGGAAGACGGCCCACGGATAGTAGTAGTACGGAGTGAGGTACTGCTTGCCGTCGGCGCCGGAGGACTGGGCCTTCAGAGCTGCGGAGAAGCCCTTGTAGTCCTGCCAGTTGTCGCTGATGTCGTGCAACAGGCCCTTCTCGGCGAAGAACTGCATACGGTTTCCGGCGAACCACATGAAGACGTCGTCCGGCTTGCCCTGGAGATACCGGTTGATGTTCTCCTGAAAGGTGTTGTGGTCAACGGTGTTGACCTTGACCTTCCGGCCGTCGGACTGTGCCGCGTAGGCACTGAAGGCCTCGGCGAACGCCTTCTTCGGAACGGGGTCGGACGAATTCGAACCCAGCGTGATCGTCTTGCCGTCCCCGCCGGGGCCGCCACCGCACGCGGTGAGCAGTGCGGGGAGCGTAACCGCTCCGGCACCGACTGCCGCGCCACGCAACAGACTTCGCCGGGACATCCGATGTCCTGCGACACTGCCGGGCACATCTGACCTGTCGTACGAGCGCGCCATGACCCCCTCCTCCGGAAGGCAACCCAACACAACCGAACGTGCGCTTGGATCTCACCCCCAACCAGGGGTCCAGTCAAGGGTTTTGACGAGATACCGAACAACCGGCACCACCCCCCTTCCAACAGACTTCAACACGCTCTAACGTAATCGCTCGTCTTGGCGTGCACATGCCGTCACCTGATTCCGCACGAGTCCGGAGGAACGTAACGATGCGTCATCTTCCAACCCGTACAACACGAACAGGCCGCCGGAGAGTCATCGGAGCGCTGACCGCGGGCCTGCTGTGTGCGGCCGGGGTCGCCTTTCCCGCCACGGCGGATTCCCCGGCCCCCGCACCCTCCCCGGCATCCGCTTCCGGCGCGAGGGCCGGCAACGGTCTCGCCCTCACACCCCCGATGGGGTTCAACAACTGGAACTCGACGCATTGCCGGGCGGAGTTCAACGAGTCGATGGTCAAGGGCATCGCGGATATCTTCGTCGAGAAGGGCCTCAAGGACGCGGGCTATCAGTTCGTCAATCTGGACGACTGCTGGGCCGTGCCGCAGCGGAATGCGGACGGCAAGCTGGAGGCCGATCCGGTGCGATTCCCGAACGGCATCAAGGCCGTCGCGGATTACGTCCACTCGAAGGGTCTCAAGCTCGGCATTTACACCAGTGCCGGCACCAAGACCTGCGACAGCGTCGGGCTTCCCGGCGCGCTCGGCCACGAGTACAGCGATGCGCAGCAGTTCGCCGACTGGGGCGTCGACTACCTCAAGTACGACAACTGCAACAACCAGGGCGTCGACGCGAAGGAGCGCTATACGACGATGCGGGACGCACTGGCCGCCACCGGCCGGCCCATCGTCTACAGCATCTGCGAATGGGGCGAGAACAAGCCCTGGGAATGGGCCGGGGAGCTCGGCAACCTCTGGCGCACGACGGGCGACATCAACGACAGCTGGAGCAGCATGCTGTCGATCATGAAGCAGAATCTTCCGCTCGCCGCAGCCGCCGGACCGGGGAACTGGAACGACCCCGACATGCTGGAGGTCGGCAACGGCGGGATGACGGACACGGAGTACCGCACCCATTTCTCCATGTGGTCGGTGATGGCCGCCCCGCTGCTCATCGGCTCCGATCTGCGCACGGCGACGCCGGAGACGTTCGACATCCTCTCCAACCACGAGGTCATCGCTGTCGACCAGGACCCGCTGGGCAAGCAGGGAAGCGTGCTCTCGTCCGACGAGGGACACTGGGTCGTCGCCAAGGAGATGCAGGACGGCAGCCGGGCGGTGGCGCTGTTCAACGAGACCGGGAGCGCACAGCGGATCTCGACGACGGCCGTCGCGGTGGGACTGCCGCAGGCCGCCGCCTACACCATGCGTGATCTGTGGGAACACAAGGACTACAACACGGCCGGCGACATCTCGGCGACCGTTCCCGCGCACGGGACCGTACTGCTGCGCGTCGCCGCCGACAAGGCATGGTCGTCGCATCCACCGGCCGCCGAACTGGGCCTGCAGGGAAGCCCGTTGGTCGAGGCCGGACATACGTCCGCGCTGACGACCACGGTCACCGACCTCGGCCGTACGCCCGCCCTGAAGGTCTCGGCGGCCCTCACCGGGCCGTCGGGCTGGCAGATCGGGGCCGGCTCGGCGACGACCGCCCCGGCCCTGTCCACCGGACGGGCACTGACCACGCGCTGGCGGGTGACGGCCCCGACCGGCACGGCCACCGGCACGTACGACCTGACGCTCACGGCGCAGTACCGCTCACCCGCCGGGAAGCGGGTGCGGACCTCCGTGCCCTTCCAGGCCCACGTGGTGGTGCCGCCACCGGCCGGTGGCGGCTATCTGAGCGATCTGCCGCAGCTCTCCGCCTCCAACGGCTACGGACCGGTGGAAAAGGACACCAGCAACGGTGAGAGCGCGGCCGGCGACGGGAATCCGCTCACCGTAGGCGGGGAGGTGTACGCGAAGGGGCTGGGCGTGCACGCTGCCAGCACCATCGAGTACTACGCGGGCCGCGCGTGCGGCACCGTGACGGCCCGGGTCGGCGTGGACGACGAGAAGGGCACCAAGGGCAGCGTGGCCTTCGAGGTCTGGGCGGACGGCACGAAGGCGGCCTCGACCGGGGTACTGACCAACGCGATGCCGGCACAGCCCGTATCGGCGGATGTGACCGGTGCGCAGGTCGTCCGCCTGGTGGTCACCGACGGCGGCGACGGCGACGACTCCGACCACGCGGACTGGGGTGACCTCCGGATCACCTGCTGAACCCGTCCGAGCGCTTCGTGCGAACCGGTGGATCCACCGACTCCGCCGGTTCGCACGCGTCGGGTCGCCCGACCGGGCCGGCCCGGTCGGTGTACGGGTAGGACCATGACCCTTTCCGCAGAGCAGCTCAGTGAACCCGCCGTGCGCGCCTTCGTGAGCGCCGTCAACGCCAACGACCAACAGGCCTTCTTCGACGCTCTCACCCCTGGCGCCACGATGTCCGACGACGGCACCGCCCGCGATCTGCGGGAGTGGACCGAGCGGGAGATCTTCTCCGCGAACGGCCGTATGGCGGTCGAGTCGGAGACCGACGGCGGGCGGGCGCTCGTCGTCATGTACAGCAACGACACCTGGGGGGCGATGCGGACGGCCTGGCGGTTCACCGTCGAGGGCGGGAGGACCTCCCGTTTCGAGACCGGGCAGGCCCCCGAGGCGTAGCCCGGGACCCGGAAGTCCGGCCCGCCCACCCACAGGCTTCCGCAACCCGCTTCAGACCGGGACGACCCCGTCCGCTGACGCACGCGTGGTGAACGCCGCGGCCGCCGCACCCACCAGCCCGGCGTCGTTGCCCATGACCGCGGGCGCCACGGTCAGCTGCTGGACGAACGAGAGCGTGGCGTAGCGGCGCAGGGCGCTGCGCAGCGGGGCGAACAGGACGTCGCCCGCACCGGCCACTCCCCCGCCGATCACCGCGATGTCGATCTCGACCAGGGTGGCCGTCGCGGCGATGCCCGCGGCCAGCGCCTGCGCGGCGCGCTCGAAGGAGGCCACCGCGACCGGGTCTCCCACCCTCGCGGCGGTCGCGACCGCCGCGGCTGACGTGTCGCCGTCCGGGCCAGGCCGCCAGCCGCCCTCCAGGGCCCTGCGGGCGATGTTGGGTCCGCTGGCGATGCGCTCGACGCAGCCGCGCGAACCGCACGGGCACGGATCGCCGTCCAGATCGACACTGATGTGCCCGATGTGGCCGGCGTTGCCGCTCGGGCCGGGACGGAGGGTGCCACCGAGGACGAGCCCGCCGCCGACGCCGGTCGACACGACCATGCACAGCGCGTTGTCGTAGCCGCGGGCCGCGCCCAGCCAGTGCTCGGCCGCGGTCATCGCGACCCCGTCACCGACCAGTTCGACCGGCAGCCCGCCGGCCGCCCTGCTGACCCGCTCCACCAGCGGGAAGTCACGCCAGCCGGGAACGTTGACGGGGCTGACCGTCCCGGAGGCGGCATCAACCGGGCCCGCGCTGCCGATGCCGACGGCCGATGCCCGCCCCCACAACGGCGAGGCGGTCAGCTCGGCGAGCACGTCACCGACCGCTCCCATCACCGTCTCTCCGCTCTCCCGGGCGGGCGTGGGCCGCTGCGCGCGTACGAGGAGCGTGCCGCTGCTGTCCACCAACGCGCCGGCGATCTTGGTGCCGCCGATGTCCAGCGCGGCTACGAGGTCGGTATGCATCGGTGTGGGCTCCGGATGGTGAGGGGGCGGGACCTGCGACTTCATTGAATAGTCTGCATAGTCTCCATTCAGCTGACAACGTTGTCCAGGGCCTATGCTCAAGGCCACAGCCTCCGGCGCCCCACGCGGTACCCTCCGTGGCCCCGCCGGAACGCCCGCACCCGACGACAGGACAGCGCACCGTGGCCGAGACCACCCGTCACCCCGAGCCCCGTTACGGCAACCGGCCGACCATGAAGGATGTGGCCGCGCGTGCCGGAGTGGGGCTCAAGACGGTATCGCGCGTGGTCAACAGCGAGCCCGGGGTCACGCCCGACACCGAGCGCCGGGTGCAGGAGGCCATCGACGCGCTGGGCTTCCGCCGCAACGACAGCGCGCGGGTGCTGCGCAAGGGCCGCACCGCTTCCATCGGGCTCGTCCTGGAGGATCTCGCCGACCCCTTCTACGGGCCGCTGAGCCGCGCGGTGGAGGAGGTCGCCCGCGCGCACGGCGCCCTGCTCATCAACGGTTCGAGCGCCGAGGATCCGGAGCGTGAGCAGGAGCTCGTGCTCGCGCTGTGCGCGCGCCGGGTCGACGGTCTCATCGTGATTCCGGCCGGCGACGACCACCGCTATCTGGAGCAGGAGATAAAGGCCGGCATCGCGACCGTCTTCGTGGACCGGCCGGCGGGCCGGATCGATGCCGACATGGTGCTCTCGGACAGCTTCGGCGGTGCCCGTCACGGCGTCGCGCATCTGATCGCGCACGGACATCGCCGGATCGGGTTCATCGGTGACCAGCCCCGCATCCACACGGCCACCGAGCGGTTGCGCGGCTATCACACCGCCATGACGGACGCAGGGATAACGGTGCAGGACTCCTGGGTCTCCCTCGGCTCCACGGACCCCGACCGGGTCCGCCGGGCGGCCGAGACCATGCTCTCCGGCCCGGAGCCGGTCACCGCGCTCTTCTCCGGCAACAACCGCGTGACGGTGACCGCGGTGCGTGTCCTGGCCGACCGGGAGCACCCGGTCGCTCTGGTCGGTTTCGATGACATCGAGCTCGCCGATCTGCTCGGTATCACCGTCGTCTCCCAGGACGCCGCGACCGTGGGCCGCACCGCGGCCGAACATCTCTTCCGCCGCCTCGACGGCGCCGACCACGCCCCGGTGCGGGTGGAGCTCCCCACGAGGCTCATTGCCCGTGGTTCGGGCGAACTCCGCCCGCGCTGAGCCGGAAGTCGCGCGGGCGGACCGTACCGGCTACGGCGCCGTGACCGTCAGCCCGCCGCGCCGCGGTGAGGCGAACCCGTCGAGGTCCGCGCGGGTCAGCCCGGTCAGCCGGGCCACCTCCGCGGTGTCCAGGGCGCCGCAGTCGATGCCGCGCAGCAGGTAGCCGCTCAGCGCCTTGGCGGTGGCGGGTTCGTCCATCACGTCGCCGCCGGCCTTGGCCACGTACGCGGCGAGCCGGGCCGCGGCCTGCTCCAGACCCTCGCGGTAGAAGGTGTAGACGGCCGCGTACCGGGTCGGCAGATGACCGGGGTGCATGTCCCAGCCCTGGTAGTAGGCACGGGCCAGAGCGCGCCGCGTGAGGCCGTAGTGCAGCCGCCAGGCCTCGTGGACCTGCGGGGTCGGGCCGACAGGCAGCACATTGGTCGAGCCGTCGGAGACGCGGACACCGGTGCCGGCCGCGGCCACCTGCATGACGGCCTTGGCGTGGTCGGCCGCCGGGTGGTCGCTCGCCTGGTAGGCGGCGCTGACGCCGACACAGGCGCTGTAGTCGAACGTTCCGTAGTGCAGACCGGTCGCACGCCCCTGCGCGGCATCGATCATCCGGGCGACGGCCGCGGTGCCGTCGGCGGCGACGATCGACTGACTGGTCTCGATCTGGATCTCGAAGCCGAGCCGCCCCGAAGGCAGCGAGTGCGCCTTCTCGAACGCTTCGAGAAGCTGGACGAAGGCGGCGACCTGTTCCGGGTACGTCACCTTCGGCAGCGTGAGCACCAGCCCGTCCGGGAGCCCGCCGGCCTCCATCAGGGCGGTGAGGAAGACGTCCGTGGTGCGGATGCCACGGTCACGTACCGCCGCTTCCATGCATTTCATCCGGATGCCCATGTACGGGGCTGCCGTGCCGTTCTTGTACGCGTCGGAGATCAGCCGCGCAGCGCGGGCCGCCGTCTCGTCCTCCTCGGCGTCGGAGCGGGGGCCGTAGCCGTCCTCGAAGTCGACACGCAGGTCTTCGATCGGCTCGCGCTCCAGCTTGGCGCGCACCCGGTCGTGGACGGGCCCGGCGAGGTCGTCCGGGATGCCGAGGACGGCGGCGAGGGAGGACGCGTCGGGCGCGTGCTCGTCGAGAGCCTTCAGCGCCTGGTCGCCCCAGGATCGGATGGTGTCCGCTGTGAAGGCGTCGCCCGGCACGTAGACCGTGTGGACGGGCTGACGGGTTCCGGGGTCGCCGGGGTAGCGGCGGGCGAGTTCGGCGTCCACTCCCGTGAGGGAAGCACTGATCCCGTCGCTGACCGCACCGGCGAGGCTCCTCGCCACCTTCTCCTGCTGACCCATTTCCGCACCCTCCACGCTCTCACTGTTTCCGCTTCCCGGAATCAACAATCCGTATAGTGAAGTTATAAGGCTGCCGCACCTGCGTCAATGGTGATCGGAAACGGTGCGGGGCCGCGCGGTGTGTTCACCGTGCGGCCCCGGGCCGTTGGATCTCGTGCTGCGTTGCGCTGTGCTGTGGGTCAGCCCTTGCGGGTGGTGACCTCGTCGGTCAGCTGCGGTACCACGTTGAAGAGGTCACCCACGACGCCGTAGTCGACGAGGTCGAAGATCGGGGCCTCGGCGTCCTTGTTGATCGCGACGATCGTCTTCGACGTCTGCATCCCCGCCCGGTGCTGGATCGCACCCGAGATACCCGAGGCGATGTACAGCTGCGGCGAGACCGACTTGCCCGTCTGGCCGACCTGGTTGGAATGCGGATACCAGCCCGCATCCACCGCCGCCCGCGAGGCACCGACCGCCGCACCGAGCGAGTCCGCGAGCGCCTCGATGACCGCGAAGTTCTCCGCGCCGTTGACACCACGGCCGCCGGAGACGACGATCGCGGCCTCGGTCAGCTCCGGACGCCCGGTCGACTCACGCGGGGTACGCGAGAGGACCTTGGTGCCGGTGGCCGTCGCGGAGAAGGAGACCGCGAGGGCCTCGACGGCACCGGCGGCCGGGGAAGCCTCCACAGCGACCGAGTTCGGCTTGACCGTGATGACCGCAGTACCCCTGGAGACACGGGACC
>NZ_JBHVWF010000062.1:0-29781 GCF_042882365.1 Streptomyces sp. NPDC058221
CCCGGGGGGGGGGGCCCCCGCGCCGGCGGGGGGGGGGGGGGCCCCCGCCGGCGCCGCTCAGTCGTCACTGAGGCCCGTCTCGGGCGGCTCGTCGCCGTTGTCGTTGCCCGTGCAGCGGACCACGCCCCGTCGCGGAATGTCCCGTCATGATGCCGCTGGTATCGCGATCGGGCGACGCGGTCCCGCCGTTCCTTACACGATGCGGAGTCAGCGGTCCGGACCGAAGGAGTCGCCCACCGAGGCCGGCCGGCCCGACGCGCGGACCGCGCGAACGGTCACGTAGTCGCCCGCCGGGTCCCGTTCGCCCTCCGCGTGGTTGTACTGCCCGGCGAACGTGTGCGTACCGGCCGGGACGCTGCGCCCCGGCTTCAGCCTCCACCGGTAGATGAGAAAACTGCTGTCCTCGGTCGCCGACACGGTGAAGTCCCCCTCGGGCAGTGAACGCCAGGAACCCGTGCTGGTCACCCCGCCGGTGAGTGCGATCCGCAGCTCCACGGTCAGCGAGGCGAGCGGCTCGGTCGCCCGCAGCGTCACATTGCTCTGCGCCCAGTACGCGTTGCTGTGCGGGTCGACCGCGCCGTCCGTCCGCAGCGGGCCGTCCTCGGTGCGCAGCGTGCCGCCCGGTGTCCCGGTGGCGGACGGCGGGGCCGCCCCCCGGTCCTCGTGTGCCCCCTCCCCGCCGGCGGAGGTGACGGCGAACGTGCCCGCCGCCAGCACCCCGCAGACCGCGGCCGTCGCCGCCGCGACCCGCAGCCACGGCGTCGCGGTGCGCGGCGGGCGCACCACCCGCGCCGGGGGGCCGGCCCCGGCCATCCCGCGCTCGACGCGGGCCAGCATCCGCTCCCGGTCCGGCCGGTGCGCCCCGGCGGCGTCCCGCAGCCGCCGGGGCAGCTCCTCGTCCCTCACTGACTTCCTCCGGTGCGCTGCGCCGCGACGGCCACCTGTACGTGCGCGGCGGGCGTATCGGGACCGAGCAGCCGCTGCAGTTCCGCGACGGCGCGCGAGGTCTGGCTCTTCACCGTACCCACCGAGATCCCGAGCACCAGTGAGGTGTCCCGCTCCGAGAGGTCGAAGGCGTGCCGCAGCACCACACAGGCGCGTTTGCGGAACGGCAGTCTGCGCAGCGCCCCCTGGACGTCGACCACCGCCGACACGTCGGGATCGTCGACCGCGTATCCGTCACCGCCGCCGCGCGGCGCCCAGAACAGCGCGATCCGGCGGCGCTCGCGCACCGCGCTGCGGATCCGGGTCCTGGCCAGGTTGGCGACCACTCCGCGGGCGTACGCCACCGGGTGGTCGGCGTTCCTGACCCGGTCCCAGCGGTGCCAGAGCGCCAGCAGGGCATCGGCGGCCAGATCGTCCGCGGCATCGGCCTCACCGGTCAACAGGTGGGCCAGCCGGGCGAGTTCGGCGTAATGGGCCTCGAAGAACCCATGGAACTCGGCGGCGGCATCGGTGTCGTCGACGGGTGTGCCCACAGCTACCTCATCCCTGCGCTCGATTCCCGTGCACGCGCCGGTTCCGGCTGGGTACGTTCCCGGACGCCGCCCACGGTGCGCGGGCGGGGCGAGAGCGTACCAGCGCACCCCGGAAGCGCTTCGACACGGGTGCGTACCCCAGTAAGGCGTAACACGGCGAAAACCTGAAGGGCCCGGGACGCAGCGAACGCCCCGGCATCCCGAAAAGGGCTGCCGGGGCGTTCCGCTCGTTCCGTTACCGCTGGAGCGCGGCCTTCATCATCTTCTGTGCGATCGGGGCGGCGAGGCCGTTGCCGCTGACCTCCGACGCGGCCGAACCCGAGTCCTCCACGATCACCGCGACCGCGACCTCCTGGCCGCTGGAGTCGTCCTTCGCGTACGAGGTGAACCAGGCGTACGGGGTGTTGCTGTTGCCCACACCGTTCTCCGCGGTCCCCGTCTTGCCACCCACCTCCGCGCCGCCGATCCGGGCGTTGGTGCCGGTGCCCTCCTCCACGACGGTCACCATCGCGCTGCGCAACTGCTTGGCGGTGGCCGAGGAGACGACGCGCTTCATGTCCCCGTCCGCGAAGTCCTCCAGGGTGCCGCCCTTGGAGTCCGTCACCTTGGACACCATGTGCGGGGCGGCCAGCTCACCGCCGTTGGCGAGAGCCGCCGAGACCATCGCCATCTGCAGCGGTGTCGCGGTGACCTCGAACTGGCCGATGCCCGTCAGCGCCGTCTGCGCGTCGTCCATGCCGGACGGGTAGATGCTCTTCGAGGCCCGGACCGGCACATCGAGCTTCTCCGTGTTGAAGCCGAACTTCTCCGCCATCGCCCGCACCTTGTCCTGGCCGAGGTCGGCGGCGACCTTGCCGAAGACGTTGTTGCACGAGTACTGGAGCGCCACGCGCAGCGTCGCGTTCTCGCAGGGGGCGGAGGCGCTCTCGTTCTTCAGGGGGGTGCTGGTGCCGGGCAGCGTGTACGGGACGGGGCTCTTGGTGGGCTCGTCCACCGAGCTGTAGAGACCGTTCTCCAGCGCGGCGGAGGCCACCACCAGCTTGAACGTCGAACCGGGCGCGAGCGGCTGCCGCATGGCACGGTTGACCAGCGGCTTGTCCTGGTCGGCGAGCAGCTTCTTCCACGCGTCGCCGTCCGTCGTCCCGCTGATGTCCGTGGGGTCGTAGGACGGTGAGGAGGCCATCCCCAGGATCTGCCCGCTCTTCGGGTCGATCGCCACGGCCGCGCCCTTGTCGTCGCCGAGCGCGTCGGACGCCGCCTTCTGCACGTCCGGATCGATCGTCGTCAGCACACTGCCGGGCGCGGTCTGCTTGCCGGTCAGCGCGTCCATGGGGTTCTTCAGCCGGTCGTCGGTGCCGTCCAGCACATGGCTGTAGATCCCCTCGAGCTGGGTGGAGCCGTAGGCCTGCGAGCTGTAGCCGGTGACGGCGGAGTAGAGGTCGCCCTGCTTGTAGGTGCGCTTGTACGCGAGATCGCTGCCCTCCGTCCTCTTCGATCCGGTGACCGGCGAGCCGGCCACGATGATGTCACCGAGCGGCTGCGCGTACTGCGCGATGACCTTCCGCCGGTTGTGGTCGTCGTCTGCGAGCGCCCGTGCCTGGTACGTCTGCACCCAGGTCGCCCGCCCCAGCAGGGCGAGGACCAGCAGCAGTGAGAAGACCGAGGCGCGCCTTATCGTCTTGTTCATCCCGTACAAGGGACGTGCGGGGCGCGGCGCCGCGTTCCCGGTTGTGCCGCTTCTCACCCATTCCTCATGGCCGCCGCCGTGCCCGCCTGCTCAGCCCGGGGTGATGAAACCCGACTCGTACGCCGCGATGACCGCCTGGGTGCGGTCCCGGGCGCCGGTCTTCGCGAGGACGGCCGCCACATGGGTCTTCGCCGTCGCCGGGCCCACCCGCAGCCGCGCCGCGATCTCCGCGTTGGTGAGCCCCCTCGCCATCAGCCGCAGGACGTCCGCCTCCCTGCCGGTGAGCCGGGCGACCCAGGCGGGTGCCGCGGAGGGCCGGGCCCTGCCGTACTCGGCCGCAAGACCCCGTACCGCCGCCGGGAAGAGCAGCGAGTCGCTGCGTGCCACCAGCCGCACCGCCTGCACCAGGTCCTCGGCCGCCGCCCGCTTGAGCAGGAAGCCCGCGGCCCCGGCACACAGCGCGTCGTACACATAGGAGTCGTGTTCGAAGGTGGTGACGACGACGATGCGGGGGGCCGGGTCGAGCGTGGCCAGGATCTGTTCGGTGGCCCGGATGCCGTCGGTCTCCGGCATCCGCACATCCATCAGCACCACGTCGGGGCGCAGCTCGCGCACCACGGAGACGGCCTCGGCGCCGGTCGAGGCCTCGCCGACGACCTCGAGTCCGGTCTCGGCGTCCAGGATGGCCCGCAGGGCGGTACGGACCATGCGCTCGTCGTCAGCGACGACGATCCGGACCGTGCTGCTCATGGCCGTTCCTTTCCGGGGATGTGCAGGGGGAGGCAGGCGGTCAGCCGCCAGACTCCGTCGTGCGGTCCGGCCTCGGTACGGCCGCCGAGCAGGACCGCCCGCTCGGCGATGCCGCGCAGCCCCAGTCCGCCGCCGGGGCGCACCGCGGCCGGCCGCTCGGGCAGCGGGCTGTCCATCATGATCTCCAGCTCCTCGGGGTGCGCCGTGATCCGCAGCCGGACCGGCGCACCGCGGCCGCCGTGCCGCAGCGCGTTGCTCAGCCCTTCCTGCACGATCCGGTACGCCTGTCGTGCCACGGCGTCGGGCACCGCGCCCAGGTCGCCATCGGCGGTGTACGAGACGGGTACCCCGCAGTGCGCCAGCAGTGCGTCCAGTGCGTCGAGCCCCGGCCCCGGCGGCCCGTCGGTGGCCGTCTCCTCGGCGTATTCGGCGTCCCGACGCAGCAGGCCGAGCACGGAGTCGAGCTCGCCGACCGTGCGCCGCGTGGTTTCCTCGATGGCGGTCAGCGCCTCGCGGACGAATTCCGGGTCGCTGTCCAGGACCCTGCGGGCCGCGCCCGCCTGGAGTGTGACGGCGCTGAGCGCGTGGCCGACCGAATCGTGCAGCTCCCGGGCCAGCCGGTTGCGTACCGCGAGATCGGCGGCCCTGCGCTCGGCGGCGGCCAGCCGGTCGTCGGGGGTCGGCCCCAGCAGTACCGGCGCCCGGTCCGCGAGCAGTGCCCCGGCCGCCGCCGCGCAGCCGGCCATCGCCACGAGCATCGCGATTCCGGCGAGGGGGGTCAGGGCCAGCACCCACGGCCGGTCCATTGCCGCCGGCAGGCTCATCACCGGGGAGTCCCGCGCGGCTTCGAAGAACGGCAGCACCGTCACGCCCACCGCGAACGGGGTCAGCGCCAGCGTCATGCCGCTGACGATGCCGCCGAGTGCCACGTGCAGGGTGTACCAGAGCGCCGTGCGGACCCGCGCCTGCCGGGTCCTGGCCGGTCCGTCGGCGAGCGGACGGTCCGGCGGCAGCGCGCACAGGGAGCGGGCGGCGGCCACCGAGAGGGGCCGGGCGAGCGGGAAGAGCGCGGTCACGGCGGCCATCGGCAGGGCGAAGGCGAACGCCGCCAACTGGTTGACCGGCGAGGTGAACACATTGGCGTCCGCCCGGTACGACCCGACGATCACGGTGCCGACCAGGAAGTACGGCATCAACAGGGCGCCGCCGATGATCAGATGCAGCCAGCGCAGCCGGGCCCGCCGCCCGAGCAGCAGGGTCACGCCCGGTGGCCGGACGGCGGCCGGGTCGCGGCCGCGCGCTCCACCAGGAAGTACGTGCCCAGGGTCATCACCAGCGTCCCGACCAGCATCTGCACAGCGTAGAGGAGCACCACCGCGGCGGTGGGCCGATGAGCGACGTCGTCGACGCTGCTCAGCGCGGCGAGGCCCATCCAGGCGCCCCAGCAGCCCATCGCGCCGGAGCCGCCCCAGGCCAGGGTGAGCGGCACCCGCAGCGGCAGCGCGGAGCTCCGGCGGAAGGCGAGGAGCAGGACCCCGGCGACGGTGGCGACGGCGAAGAGGACATCGACCGCGTCGACGACGTGGGAGCCGCTGTTGCTCTCCGAGATCAGGGCCTCGTTGAGTCCGGCGGTCGACCCTGCGGCCCAGAGCAGATGCACGATGCCGGGGACCACGGCGACCAGCGAGGCGGCGACGGCGGCGGCCCGCAGGGCCGGGCCCGTCGGGCTGACGGGCAGATCGCGCAGCGTGCCCTGCCAGAGGTGGCCCCAGCGGTCCTTCGCGTACAGCACGAAGAGGGTGCCGAGCGTCAGGCCCTGGATGATGAAGCCGGTGTAGACGACGGCGAAGACCCACTCGTCCAGGAAGGGCCGTGCGGAGCCGCCGCTGCCGGTGATGTCCCCGCCGAGGGCCTTGACCAGCAGCTGCAGCGGATAGCCGGTCATGATCGGCAGCAGCAGACCGGTCGCCACCCACATCGGCAGCGCGAGCAGCCAGGCGGGCACCCGGCGGCCCCAGGCCTGGGTGAGCAGCAGGGCGATGACCACGACCGCGCTGTCCATCAGGACCGATCCGCCGTTGGCGACGATCATCGCGGCACGGTGGTCGAGCAGCGAGCTGTCCGCGGGGATTCCGACGTGACTGCCCGAGATCCAGGCGGCCTTGAGCACGATGTACGGCAGGCAGGAGACGATCGCCAGGGTGCGCAGCGCGGTGCGGAACCGGGTGGTGGCCGGGGCGGTGGCCGCCGGTGCGGTGGCCGGTGCGAGCGGTGTCTGTGTCATGCCGTCCACGCTTCCGCGCGGGCCGTCTCAGCACGTCCTGCCCGGTGACGATCCGTCTCCGCCGCACGGCGGAGACGCACCGCCCCGTCCTCACCCCGGCAGGGTGAACAGCAGCTCGGCCGTCTCCTCGCCGCGGGCGTTCGCATAGCCGCGGTCCTTGCCCGTCACGGTGAACCCGCACTTCTCCAGCACCCGCCGGGACCCCGCGTTGTCGGCCGCGGCACGCGCGTACAGCGGACGTTCCGGTACGGCGACGAGCAGGGCGGCCAGCGCGGCGGTCGCCACACCGCGGCCCCAGCGCGCCCGGTCGATCCAGTAGGTGACCTCGCGGTCTTCCGGCGGCCCGTAGACCCCGGCGTTACCGACCACCACCCCGTCGGCGAGGACGCTGCGCATCACGACGGAAGGGTCGGCCAGGATGCGCGACCAGTGGGCGTCGAAGGCGTGCCGGTCGGTGGGGTCCTCGCTCGTGAAGGCGGCGGTGCGGACCGACACGGGGTCGGCCATCCACCCGAAGAACAGCGGAAGATCGCTGTCCTGCACCGGGCGCAGGGAGATATCCGTCATCAGAGCCTCCGGGTTGCCAGAGTCAGCCGGTCCCGCGCGTCGAACAGCGCGTCCTTGACCATCTGTTCGTGTGCGGGCGTCAGCCGGGCGACCGGCACCGAGCAGCTGATGGCATCCCGGGCCGGGGTGCGGTACGGGATCGCGACGCCGAAGCAGCGCAGCCCCAGGGTGTTCTCCTCGCGGTCCACCGCGTACCCCTGCTCGCGGATCAGGCGCAGCTCCTCGATGAGCTTCTCCCGGTCGGTCAGGGTGTGCTCGGTCAGCGCGGGCAGCGTCTCGGGCAGCATCTTGCGCACCTGCTCGTCGCTGTGGGTGGCCAGCAGCGCCTTGCCGAGCGAGGTGGAGTGCGCGGGCAGCCTGCGGCCGACCCGGGTGAAGGGGCGCAGATAGTGCTGCGACTGACGGGTGGCGAGGTACACCACGTTCGTCCCGTCGAGACGGGCCAGGTGGATGGTCTCCGTGGTGTCGTCGGAGAGCCGGTCCAGGGTGGGGCGGGCGGCCGCGACCACCTCGTCCCCGTCGATGTAGGAGGTGCCGACCAGCAGCGCCCGTACGCCGATCCCGTACCGCGTCCCGGTCGCGTCCGTCTCCACCCAGCCCAGCTCGACCAGGGTGCGCAACAGCATGTAGAGACTCGACTTGGGGTATCCGACGGCCTCCTGCACCGCGGCGAGCGAGTGCATACCGGGTCGCCCCGCGAAGTACTCCAGCAGCTCCACCGTCCGTACCGCGGACTTGACCTGCGCCCCACCAGACTCGGCAACCGACATCGACCTACGCCCCTTCCAGCCCACTTACGAAACCTGCGACTTCTTGCCAACACCGAACGCCCGGAAATAGAGTCGCTTCATATTCACGATCAGGAACTCTGTTCAGAATACCGAACAACTTCTGATGTGTGGCAGTGGAGCGGAAGGAAACACGGTGGCAGCAGCACCAGTCTGGAGCGTCGACCCCCGCACCGGGAACCCGCGTGAGCAGGTTGCGGTGGAGGCTACAGCGGAGGAGGTCGACCGGGCGGTCCGGGCCGCCCATGCCGCACGCGTCCCGCTCGCCGACCGCACCGTGCGCGCCGCGTTCCTGCGCACCGCGGCCGATCTGCTCACCGAGGCCGGTGAGCACGTCATCGAGGCCGCCGATGCCGAGACGGCCCTCGGCCCGGCCCGGCTGACCGGAGAACTCGCGCGCACGGCAGCCCAGTTGCGGGCCTTCGCAGAAGTCGTGGACGAGGGTGCCTACCTCGACATCCACATCGACCACGAGGATGCCACCCGCACCCCGCCGTGGCCCGACATGCGCCGCTACAAGATCCCGCTCGGCGTCGTCGCCGTCTATGCGGCCAGCAACTTCCCGCTCGCCTTCTCCGTACCCGGCGGCGACACGGCCAGCGCCCTCGCGGCCGGCTGCCCGGTCGTCGTCAAGGCGCACCCCGACCATCCCGCGACGTCCGAGCTCTGTGCATCCGTGCTGCGCCGGGCCGCCGCGGAGGTCGGACTGCCCGAGGACGTCCTCGTCCTGGTGCACGGCTTCGAGGCCGGCGTCGAACTGGTCAGGCACCCGCTCGTCAGCGCGGCCGGCTTCACCGGTTCGGTGCGCGGCGGACGCGCCCTCTTCGACGCGGCAGCGGCCCGGCCCGCCCCCATCCCGTTCCACGGCGAGCTCGGCTCCCTCAACCCCGTCGTCGTCACCGAGGCGGCCGCCGCAGAGCGCGGCGAGCAGATCGGTGCCGGGCTCGCGGGCTCGATGACCATGGGCGTGGGCCAGTTCTGCACCAAGCCGGGCTTCGTCCTCGCCCCCGCAGGCGAGCGGGGTGACAGTCTCCTGAAATCCCTCACCGAGGCGGTCAGCGACACCGAGGCCGGAGTCCTGCTCGACCACCGGATGCGCGACGCCTTCCTCGCCGGAGTGCGCGAGCGCGCGGAGCTCCCGGGCGTGGACGCCCCGGTCACCCCCGGCGCGGGCGGCGAACACACCGTCGCCGCGGGCTTCCTGACCGTGCCGGCACAGCTGCTCACCACCGAGGGCCCGCACGACGCGCTCCTGGAGGAGTGCTTCGGCCCGGTCACCGTCGTGGCCCGCTACACCTCCGAGGACGAGATCACCGCGGTGCTGTCCCGGCTGCCCGGCAACCTCACCGCCACCCTCCAGATCGCCACCGAGGAGGCCGACGGCAGCGCCGCGGGACTCCTCGCCGCGCTCACCCCGCTGGCCGGACGCGTCCTGGTCAACGGCTGGCCGACCGGCGTCGCCGTCGCCCCCGCCCAGCACCACGGCGGCCCCTACCCGGCCACCACCTCCACCTCGACCTCGGTCGGTGCCACCGCGATCGAGCGCTGGCTGCGCCCGGTCAGCTACCAGACCACCCCTGAGGCACTGCTCCCGCCGGAACTCCGCGAGGACAACCCGCAGAGCCTGCCCCGCCGTGTGGACGGACGCCCCGCATGACCCTGCAACTGCCCGAACTTCCCTTCGCTCTGCGGCCGTTCGGACCCGCGACGGAATGGGCCTACGAGGGCGGCGTACTGACCGGCCGCGCGGGCGCCCGGCAGGACCGCTTCGTCCCGCCGGGCGGCGAGAGCCTGGACTCCGCGAGCGACGCACCCCGGCTGCTGGGCACCGCTCCCGAGGGCGACTTCCAGCTGATCGCCCGGGTGAAGGTCGGCTTCGCCGGCGCCTTCGACGCGGGGGTCCTCTACCTCCACGTCGGCGACCGTGAGTGGGCCAAGATCTGTCTGGAGCTCTCCCCGGACCGCCCCACCATCTGCACCGTCGTCACCCGGGGCCACTCCGACGACGTCAACTCCTTCGTCGTGGATGGTGACAGCTACTGGCTGCGGCTGAGCCGTACCGGCAAGGCCTTCGCCTGCCACGCCTCAGCCGACGGCGAGAAGTGGACCTTCGTCCGCGTCTTCGCCCTGGGCACCCCGGAGCAGGCGGCCGCCGCGTCCGTCGGCTTCCTGGTCCAGTCGCCCACGGGGGAGGGCTGCGAGGCCTCCTTCGACGGGATCGCGTACCGCCCGACGGGCCTCGCCGACCTCCGCGACGGCAGCTGACCCGACGGCACACACCGATGCCCCCGCCCTTCGGACACGGAGCGGGGGCATCGGCGTGCGCGTCGTACCCTGCCGGGACCGCAACACCACAGCCGTCGACCGGGAGCCCCGCGTGAGCGATCAGCCTTGCCGGCAGAGCCGGAAGCCCTTCCTGTACGTCGTCGTGTGCGCGGCCGGAATCGCCGGCGACGTCGACAGGCTCATCACTGCGGCCCAGCAGGCGGACTGGGACGTGGGCGTCGTCGCCACCCCCAACGGCCTCGGCTTCATCGACACCGCGGCAGTGGAGGCCCGGACCGGCTACCCGATCCGCTCGGCCTGGCGTCTGCCCGGCGAACCGCGGCCGCTCCCGCCCGCCGACGCGATCGTGGTGGCCCCGGCCACGTTCAACACGATCAACAAGTGGGCGGCAGGCATCTCCGACACCCTGGCCGTGGGCATCCTGTGCGAGGCCTACGGCTTCGGCATCCCCACCGCCGCCCTCCCGTACCTGAACTCGGCCCAGGCCGCCCATCCCGCATATCAGCAGAGCCTGGACCGGCTGCGTGGAATGGGTGTCATGATCGGCTCGCACCGTCCCCACGAGCCGGGGGCCGCGGGCGCGGCCGACGGCTTCCGCTGGGAGGAGGCGCTGGAACTGCTGACGCCCGCGCCGGGCGGCCGGGGCTGACGGGCCCCGGCGGAAGAGAGAGGGAGTCAGCTGTGCCGAAGGCGACCGGGTTCGACCAGCGAGCCGTCGCACTCGTCGAGTTGCGGGGCACGCAGACCGAGTTCGAGATGTTCGAGGGTGCGCTGGCCGATCGCGGCTGGCCGGTGCTGGCGAAGCGTGGCGGTGCGGCGAGCGCCGTCAGTGACCGAAGCATGAGGTACACGGTCGAAGCGCGTTTTCCCGGGAGCCGGATCAACGCGGTGAGGGGCGCACGCGAGCGGATCGAGGTCATCTCCGACGAACTGCAGCTGGACCTCAGCGTCGAGGTGGTCGACCGGGTGGTCCGGGACCCGGTGGACCGGCCGCACTGGTTTGTTTACGAGCGCCCGCAGCCCCACCCGAATCCGGCGTCGCTGTCCGTGCGGCAGCGGCGGGCACAGCGATGGCGCGTCTGGTCGGCGCAGACGCTGGGCCGTCGCGACACCGGGCGGCAGATCAGTGCCGTCTCGGCCCGGGCGGCCCGGCTCCTCGCCGACTCTCCGCTTCCCGGTGCGCGGACGCAGCCCGGCCAAGTCGCCGTCCGCAGACCGCTCGGGGCGGACACCGAAGTGCGGGGCACTCTGGGCACGAGCCGCGAAGCCGCGAAGCTGATGCCGCGTCTCTTTCTGTTCGGAGCGTGCGAGCTGTTTCTCGGGACTCAGCTGGCCACGGCGCGCGCTGCCGGATTCGGCTGGTGGCTATGTGCCCTGTCGGCATGTGGGGCGGTCTGGGCGGCAACCGTCGTGCTCCGGCGCGCAGCGCCGGAGCTGACGCGTGTGTTCAACCTCGTGTGCGCGCTTGTACTCGGAGGTATCGCAGTCACCCTGGGTGCCGTGATCGTCCGGACCGAACCCGCGGCGGGCTACGGTGCGCGCGTAGCGGCTTTCACCTTGGGGATCGTCGTGGTGCTCAACGGCGTCCGGCTGCTCGTTCGGCAGTGGAGCTGGCAGCGCACCGCACCATGGCTGCTGCCCGCTCTGCTGCCGATCGTTCTGGGATTCCTCTCGCCCCTCGGCCTGGGGCTGCACCCGTTCTACCTGGATGCGTTCGGGCTGGAACTGGAGGATGTCGAGATTCCGGAGGTCTACCGGCTGCTCGCCTCCCTCAAGCTTGCCCTGTGCATGAGCCTGTGGCTCGTTGCCCTCGCTTTTCTCGGGTACATGAAGCACCTGCATCTGTATGTGAAGGACCGCTGGCTGGCGAACATGCTGCTGCTCGTCCTCAGCACCGTTCTTCTGGTCTCGGGCGTGGGCACGCTGGGGGTGCTCGCCGCGGCCGAGGCCGGTACGCGTGCGGTGGCCGACGCGAAACGCGGCCGTACTCCGGCCGCCTACTTCGGTATCGCCCCCGAATGGGTCTGCGCCCATCCGATCGGCAAGCCGGAGACGATCCCCGTCGACGGCGGTGAGTTCGTGCCCACCCGGCCCTACCTCAAGGTGGGCGACGCCGCCGGCACGGTCGTGCTCTGGGACGCGGACCACGCGCAGGCCCTCAAGATGCCCATGGCCAAGCTCCGCATCGTCCCGGCGGACGTGCGCCCCGCGTCCTGCGGACAGTCCACCCCTGGACGGGGAGTGTCGTCAACGCCGTCCCGCTGAACAGAAATTACGTGCATGACCCGGCAACCCCCCGGCCCCCGGCGGCGACAAGTGAGGGACAGCGGCTCGTATGCGGGCGCACCGCGCCGCGCACGAGCCGCCGAGCACCGCACCCTCCCCGCACGTCGTCGTACCGAAGGGACATCATGCGCACCCACCTCCGCAGCCGTAGTCTCGCGGCCCTCGCCGCCGGAACAGTCGCCGTCGTCGCCGTCGCCATGCTTCCGGGCTCCGCCGGGGCCGCCGAATCCTCCCCCGTGGGCTACGGGGCCGGCACGACCGGTGGCGGCAGCTCCTCCGCTGTGACCGTCACCAGCCTCGACGCCTTCAAGACAGCCGTCACGGGAACCGACGCCAAGACGGTGAAGGTCAGCGGGATCATCTCGCTGAGCGGCCAGGTCGACATCGGCTCCAACACCACCGTGCTCGGCGTCGGTTCGTCCTCCGGGTTCACCGGTGGCGGGCTTCGGCTGAAGAACTCGACGAACATCGTGATCCGCAACCTCAACATCAGCAAGCCGGTCGCCCCCGCCGACGGGATCACCGTGCAGAAGTCCACCAAGGTGTGGATCGACCACAACACCTTCTCGGCCGACCGCGACCACGACAAGGACTACTACGACGGTCTGCTCGACATCACCCACGCATCCGACCAGGTCACCGTCTCCTGGAACACCTTCAAGGACCACTACAAGGGCAGCCTGGTCGGCCACAGCGACAGCAACGCGAGCGAGGACACCGGCCACCTCCACGTGACCTATCACCACAACTACTTCGACAACGTCAACTCCCGCATCCCCAGCCTCCGGTTCGGCACCGGTCACTTCTACGACAACTACGTCGTGGGCGCCTCGACGGCGGTGCACTCCCGGATGGGGGCGCAGATGCTGGTGGAGAACAACGTCTTCCGCAGCACCGAGGTCGCCATCACCACCATCCGTGACAGCGACGAGGACGGTTACGTCGTGGAGCGGGGCAACGACCTCGGCGGCGCGGAGACCGAGATCTCGCAGGTCGGCACGCTCACCGAGGTGCCGTACTCGTACACCGCCGAACCGGCCTCGTCCGTCGTCTCCTCGGTGACCGGGGGAGCGGGCACCGGCAGGATCTAGCGGGTCGGCACCCGTGAGCCGTGTCCCCGCAGGGCGGGGGCACGGCTCATCGTCATCACCATCCGTCGCCGCCGTCGCACGCGGCGACGCGGCCTCCGGTATCGCCGTCGACGAGAACACGCTGCTGACCGTGGGGAGCGACGGCCCCGCGGTGGTGGCCGAGGCCGGGCGAGTGCATCTCGTCCGGGGTGCGGCGCCGGTCGGATCGGTCACGGTGCGCGCCTTCCGGGCGGGGGAGACGTTCACGGGGTGCCGGCGCAGGTGTCCTCCGGGTGGTGGAGACGCTCGCCGCCGTGCTCGGGCTCAGTGCCGCACCGTCACCACGATCTTGCCGGTGTGCGCGTTGGACTCCATCAGCCGGTGCGCGTCCGGCATCCGCTCCAGCCCGTCGAACGTGGCACCCACCACGGGAGCCAGCGCCCCGCTGCGCAGACCGGCGCCGATGAAGCGGGCGGCGCGGCGGCGGCCGGCCGGGTCGGCCGACAGAGCGACGTTGTTGTAACCGATCACGGTCAGGGGCCAGTTCAGCGGCATCACCGTCGGCCGGCCGTCCAGCCAGCCGTACTGGATCAGAGTCCCTCCCGGCGACGCAGCCTCGCCCAGCGTGGCGAAGCCGGGGCCGCCGATCGCGTCGAAGATCAGCTGGGCGCCCCCGCCGTCCGTGATCCGTCCGATCTCCTTCACCACGTCCTCGTCGTCCGTCGTGATGACATGGGCGGCCCCCGCGTCGAGCAGTCCCTGCTTCTTGGCGGCGGTACGGGTGGTGGCGACCGGGACGGCACCTATCAGATTGGCCACCTGGAGGGCCGCCGTGCCGACCCCGCTCGACGCCCCGGTGATCAGCACATGGTCGCCGGGGCGCAGCCCGCCCTTCTCCAGTAGTGCGCCGTAGGCGGTGGAGTACGTCGACCAGGCGGCCGCCCCGTGTACCGCGTCCACGGTCTCGGGGCGGCGGAGCACGTTCCCGGCCGGGACCACCACGCGCTCGGCGTAGAGGCCGTGCCCACTCAACTCCCCCTCGGGGGTGGCCATCACGGGGTCGCCGGGCGCGAACCCGCTCACTCCGGCACCGACGGCCTCGACGACTCCGGCCGCCTCGTAGCCGTTGCGGGAGGCGGGCAGTGCCGGCTGGTAGAAGTACGTGCCGGCGCGGAAGAGCGCCTCCGCCCGGTTCAGGCCGAGGGCCTCCACCCGGATGAGGACCTCGCCGGGGCCGGGTGCGGGAAGCGGTACCTCCTCGACGGTGAGGACGTCGGGGTCACCGGTGGTGTGGAAGAGAACGGCGCGGGTGGTGGCGGGTGTTGCTGGGCTCTTGTCGGTCATGAGGACCACCGTATGAACCCGTTCCGAGACGATCCATGTCCCAGGAGCGCTCTTCCATGTCCGGTCGTCTTGCCCTGTCGGGGGATACGCTGCTGCCATGGATGTCCTCAGCGACGTGATCACTTCCATGAGGGCGGGCCGTCCGCACTCCTCGCACCGGCGCAAGCACGCCCCCTGGGGCATGCGTTTTCCCGCTTCCGAGGGTGCCGGTTTCCATGTGGTGCTCGAAGGTTCGGCGTGGCTGATCCCGCCCGGGGACGCGGCACCGGAGCGGCTCGGGGCCGGCGACGTGGTGTTCCTGGCCCACGGGCGCGGACACGGGCTCGCCGATGATCCCGGCACGCCCCTCGCCGATGTCGCCCCGGGCCCGGACGGCAGCTGGCCGGCACCCGTCGACGAGCCGCCCCCGGACCCGACGGCCCCGGTCACCCAACTCCTGTGCGGTGCCTACAAGCTGAACCGTGCCCGGGCACACCCCCTGCTCGCGCACCTGCCCGACGCGGTCCACCTTCCGGCCCAGGCCGGCGCGCACCCCACTCTGCGCGCGGCGATCGACCTGCTCGGCGGCGAACTGCGCACCCCGCAGCCCGGCTCCGACGCCGTCGTGCCGGCGCTGCTCGACACACTGTTGCTGTACATCCTGCGCACCTGGTGGCTGGAGGAGCGGTCGGCGGCCCGGGTGGACGGGCACCCGGCGGGCTGGTCGGCGGCCCTGGCCGACCCGGCGGTCTCGGCGGCACTGGCCGCCGTCCACGACGACCCGGCCCGCTCCTGGACGGTCGAGGATCTGGGCGCCCTGGGCGGCCTCTCCCGCGCAGCGTTCGCCCGCCGGTTCACCGCACTGGTCGGCGAACCGCCGCTGACCTATCTGACCTGGTGGCGGATGACCACGGCCGGCCGCCTGCTGCGGGCCGACGACGCACCCCTGCGTACGGTGGCCCAACGGGCCGGCTACACATCGGAGTTCGCCTTCGCCAAGGCCTTCAAGCGGGAGTACGGGATGGCTCCGGGGCGGTATCGCCGCGAGGCCGGCTGACGGCATCCGGGCCCGCCGGCTGCGCCACCCCCCGCGGCAGCCCGGCCGTGGCCAGGGCGGTGAGTGCGAGCAGTGCCGCGCTGATCAGCAGGCTCGTCCTGAGCCCGGTCCCGAAGCCGCCCGCGACCAGTGCGCCGAACGCCGCCACGCCCAGCCCGCCGGCGACCTGGCGGGCGGCGTCGAGCACGTCCGCGGCGACCCGTGGCGTCGTCATCTCGACGCCGCCCGTGTCCATGTTCAACATCGCCATCCCCCGGCACCTTCGGTCGGGGGCGGTCTCCATCACGGCCGCGGGCAGCGGCGGCAGGCCAGGCCCGCGCCGAGGGCCAGCGGCACCAGGAGCCCTCCGGAGGTTCTGGCCATGCCGCCTGCGCACCGTGTACTGCACCCTGGACCCCGGGCCCGTCCGCACCACCGGCGGCCTCGATGCGCACATCGAGGGCGGACTCGACCTCATCGCGACAGCCGGCACGGTGATCCTCGCGGGCGCCGGCTCGCGCGAGGAACCCGATCCGCGCATCGTGGCCGCCCTGCGTCGGGCCGCGGCCGACGGCAAACGCATCGCGTCCATCTGCACCGGCGCCTTCGCCCTCGCCGAGGCCGGGCCTGCTGGACGGACGCGCGGCCACCACCTACTGGACGTACACCGGCGAACTCGGCGACCGCTACCCCAGCGTCGACATCCAGAAGGACGTCCTGTTCGTCCAGGACGGGCCGGTCCTCACCTCGTCCGGATACGCGGCCGGCATCGATCTGTGCCTCCACATCATCCGTACCGACTACGGCGCCGCCGTCGCCAACCGCGTCGGGCGCCTCGCGCTCGTCGCCCCCGTGCGGCCGGGCGGGCAGACACAGTTCACCGACACTCCGCTGCCCCCGGAGCGCGGCGTCTCCTTCGCCGCCACCCGCGCCTGGGCGATGCAGCATCTCGACGAGCCGCTGACCCTGACCGACCTGGCCCGCAATGGCGGGGTCTCCGTCCGTACGCTCTCGCGCCGCTTCCACGCCGAGACGGGGCTCAGCCCCCTCCAGTGGCTCCTGCACCAGCGCATCGAGCGGGCCAGGGAGCTCCTGGAGACCACCGCACTCCCTATGGACCAGGTGGCACGGGCGAGCGGCCTCGGCACGTCCGACTCGATGCGTCAGCACATCCAGCGCAGGCTGGGTCTCACGCCGAGCGCCTACCGCGCCTCGTTCGGCAGGATGGTGGCCTCGGCCGCAACCTCCGGCTGACCGGGCGCGTCTCCTTCACCATGATCCGTACTGCCACATCCGCCGATCTCGACGCGATAGTCCGCCTGCACACCGAGGCGCGCGCCACCTACTACCGAGGCCATCTCCCGGAGGAGGAGTACGCGGGAGCCGAGGAGGTCGGCCGCAGCCGGGGCGGCTGGGCCGGGGCCATCGACCGGGACGACGCCACCGTGCTCTGCGCCGAGCGGGACGGCGTCCTCGCCGGCATCGCAGCCCACTCCGTACGCGACGGCATCACGCACCTCACCCAGCTCCATGTGGCACCGGACCGCTGGCGGGAGGGGATCGGGACCGAGCTGCACGACGCGTGCGTGGCGGACTGGCAGCGCGACGGAGTCGTGGAAGCCCGACTGGATGTGTTCGTCCACAACACCCGCGCCCAGTCGTTCTACGCGGCCCGCGGCTGGATCCCGGATCCGGTCCGCCCGCACGCCGGCGACCACCTGGTGCTGCGCCTGACGGTGCCGGCCGGCACCCGCGGCGGCGCGTAGCGGCGCCCGTCGTTCCCCGCAGGGGAATGACCCGGACCCGGACGCGTGTTCCCAGGGAGCGGAGGGTTCCTCCGTGCTGTGTGAGCAGCCGCCCGAGAGCCTGGAGAGAAGAAGAGTCATGCGCGTCGAGATCTGGAGCGACATCGCCTGCCCGTGGTGTTACATCGGCAAGGCCCGTTTCGAGAAGGGCCTGGCAGGGTTCGCCCACCGCGACGAGGTCGAGGTGGTGCACCGTTCCTTCGAGCTCGACCCGGGGCGCGCCAAGGGCGACACCGGGCAGGTCATCGACATGCTGGCGCAGAAGTACGGGCGTTCCCGTGAGGAAGCGCTGGCCATGGAGGCGAACGTCGCGGCCAACGCGCAGGCCGAGGGGCTCGGCTACCGCACCGAGGGGCGCGACCACGGCAGCACCTTCGACATCCACCGGCTGCTGCACCTGGCCAAGGCCCGCAGCCGTCAGGACGAGTTGCTGAGCCTCGCCTACCGGGCGAACTTCGCCGAGGAGCGGTCCGTCTACGACGGGGACGTGCTGATCGGGCTGGCCGTCGAGGCCGGTCTGGACGCGGACGAGGCGCGGGCCGTGCTCGCCGACCCGGAGGCCTACGCGGCCGAGGTGCGGGCCGATGAGCGGGAGGCTTCCGAGCTGGGCGCCAACGGGGTCCCGTTCTTCGTGCTCGACCGGCGGTACGGGATCTCGGGCGGCCAGCCCGCCGAGGTCTTCGCCCAGGCGCTGGAGCAGGCGTGGCAGGAGCGCCCGCTGACCACGATCGGCCAGGACGCCGCCGCGTGCGACGCCGACGGCGCGTGCGAGGTTCCGTCGGCCGGCGGCAACGGCTGACCCGCGGCCACCTGTAAACATAAGCGTTACTTGGGGGTACCCCTTAACTCTTGGTGATTGACTATGAGTTAAGGGGGCTTCAGGCTGGACGCATGATGATCTCTTCGCTCAGCCGCGCCGTCGACGCCGAGTTCGCACCGGAAACCGCCTACCTCAACACATCGAGCTGTGGGCTGCTGCCCCGCCGGACCGTCGACGCGGTGAGGGCCCTCGCCGAGGGGGCCGCCACGGGCCGCCGGGACGGGGCGGGCGATTTCGCTGTGGTGGACAGCGCCAGGGACGGCTTCGCCCGGCTCGCCGGTGTCGACGCCGGACGGGTCGCGGTCGGCAGCTCGGTTGCCGTGCATGTCGGGCTGATCGCGGCTTCGCTGCCGGAGCGGGCCGAAGTGCTGGCGCCCGAGGGGGAGTTCAGCTCGGTCGTCAGCCCGTTCGCGGTCCGCGGTGACCTGCGGATGCGGTACGTCCCGCTGGCGGAGCTGGCCGGTGCGGTGCGCCCCGAGACCGCGCTCGTCGCCCTCTCCTCCGTGCAGTCCGCCGACGGCCGGCTCGCCGATCTGGACGCGGTGCGGGCCGCGGCCGCCGCCCACGGCGCCCGCACGCTGCTGGACGCGAGCCAGTCGGCGGGCTGGCTTCCGCTGGACGCCGGGGCGTACGACTACACGGTCACCGCCGGCTTCAAGTTCCTGCTCTGCCCGCGGGGCGCCTCCTTCCTCACCGTGACGCAGGAGGCGCAGGAGTCCCTGCCGCCGGTCTTCGCCGGCTGGGTGTCGGCCGACGACCGGTGGGGCAGTACCTACGGGCCGGTCGGCAAGCTCGCGACGGACGCCCGCCGCTACGACGAGCCGCCCGCGTTCCTCTCGTACCACGGTGCCGAGCGTTCCCTCGCGCTGCTGAACGAGATCGGTGTCGATGCCGTCCACGACCACGCCACCGGGCTCGCCGCCCGCTTCCGGGCCGGTCTGGCGGGGCTCGGGCGCGAGGCCGTGCCGGGGGAGACGGCCGTGGTCGCGGCACCAGGACTCGGGGCCCGCGCGGCGGACCTGGTGCGGGCCGGAGTGATGGTCTCCGACCGGGCCGGCAATCTGCGGGTGTCCTTCCACCTGTACAACACCGAGGCGGACGTGGACCGCGCGCTGGACGTGCTGGCGGGCTGACCTCCGCGGCGGCCGGCCGGTGCGGGCGGCGGTTCTCCGGGCCGCCCCGCTCCGCCGCTGGGTGCGGTCAGCGGTTCTCCGGGCAGTCCGCGGTCTCCCGGCAGAGATTCTCCTCGACCCTGGCCAGCAGCCGGGCCAGCTCCTCGCGCTCGCCCCTGTCCAGGCCCGCGAGGGTGTGCTCCTCCAGATCCGTCCACGCCCGCTCCACGTCGGAGAGCAGGGCGCAGCTGTTGTCGGTGGCCTCGACCAGGACGGCCCGGCGGTCGGCCGGGTCGGGGCTGCGGCGGACGTGCCCGGACTGCTCCAGGCGCTGGAGCATCTTGGTGACCGTGGACGGATCGAGGTCGACGGCCTTGATCACCTCCGACTGGCGCACCGCGCCCGCGTCCCAGAGGTACATCATCAGGAACTCCTGGCCGGGGTAGAGGCCCGCGCTCTTGAGCAGCTTGCCCGCCGCGATCCGGTGGAGCCGCGCGACCCGCGAGACGGCATGGCTGACCGGGCCGCCCCGGGCGGCGCTCGGCAGCTCGGTACAGGCGGGATCGGACTTCATCGGGACTCCTCGGAGCGGTGCGCGGCGGGCCCGGGCCGGCTCCATCGCCGCCTCCTGGCCTTTCTGACGACTTTACCTTGGCCGGCCAAGTAATGAGCTACAGTGGCGCATGCCACAGATACTTGGCCGACCACATAAGTCTTCCGGGAGCTTTCCATGACCACTGCATTCGACCCGATCGATCTGGCCGGTACACAGCTCGCCAACCGCATCGCCCTGGCGCCGATGACCCGCAGCCGGGCGGGGGAGGCCGGCATACCGACGGAGCTGACCGCGGAGTACTACGCGCAGCGTGCCTCGGCCGGGCTCGTCATCACCGAGGGCATCCAGCCCTCGGCCGTCGGACAGGGCTACCCCAGCACCCCCGGTCTGCACAGCGAGGAGCAGGCCGCCGGCTGGCGCGGGGTCACCGACGCCGTGCACGCCGCGGGCGGCACGATCTTCGCCCAGCTCATGCACACCGGCCGGATCGGCCACCCGGTCCTGCTGCCCGACGGGCTCACCCCGGTCGGTGCCTCTCCGGTCGCGGCGGCGGGGCAGGTCTTCACCCAGGAAGGCCCGAAGGACTTCGTCACCCCGCACGAGCTGACCGGCGCCGAGGTACGTGCGACGATCACCGATTTCGTGACCGCCGCGCGCAACGCGGTGGACGCCGGGTTCGACGGCGTGGAGCTGCACGGCGCCAACGGCTATCTGATCCACCAGTTCCTGGCGCCCAACTCCAACCTGCGCACCGACGAATGGGGCGGCTCGGCGGAGGGCCGCATCCGGTTCGCCGTCGAGACCGTACGCGCCGTCGCCGCCGAGATCGGCGCCGCACGCACCGGAATCCGGATCTCGCCCGGAAATCCGTTCAACGACATCGACGAGCCCGCGCCGGAGGCCACGTACAGCGCGCTGGTGCGGGCCATCGAACCGGTCGGGCTCGCCTATCTGCACATCGTCGAGGGCAAGTCCGGCGACCGGGAGCTGACCGCCGCACTGAGCAAGGAGTTCAACGGCACGGTCGTCCTGAACCCGGCGACCGACGGTTCCACCGGACCCGAGTCCCTCGCCCTCGTCGAGCAGGGCGTGGCCGACGTCATCTCCTACGGCGCACTGTTCCTGGCCAACCCGGACCTGCCGGCGCGGTTGCGGGCGGGCGGCCCCTACAACACCGCGGACCGGGCGACCTTCTACGGGGGCGACCACCGCGGCTACACCGACTACCCCGCGCTGGAGGCGTGAGACCGGGACGGTGGGGGTGGGCCGGGGCGCGGCCCGGTTGCCGCTTCGTCCTCAATCGCCGGACGGGCTCGATGTGGCCGGACTACGGCTGCGGGGCCTCGTCCAGCGGGGCCCCGTGCCACTTCCACGACGTCACCCGGTCACGGCCCGGCAGATCCGCGCGGCCGGTGCACCAGAGGAGCACGGTCCAGCGGTCCTTGTCGTCCGGGGCGTCCGGGAAGAGCCGGGCCAGCACCCGGTCGCACAGGTCCGCGGACGGCGTCCAGCCGATGCCCAGGCCCCCGGCGAGGTCATGGGTGTGCACCAGGGTCTCCACGATGCCCATGGCCGCGAAACCTTCCGCGTCCGACACCCCGAACCCGTGGTACGAGCGGACGTCCGGAGCCGTCGTGCGCACCATCGCCGCCAGCAGGGCCCCGCTGGCCTCCAGGGTCTGCAGCAGTCCTGCCGTACCGGCCGCCGGGTCGGCGAAGACCGCGTTGTGCGGGCCGCCCTCGCGCCGGGGCTTCCAGTCGTACGGCACCTCGTTCCCCAATGGCGGTGACTGCGGTCCGAGCTGGGCCGCGTACGCGAAGAGGTCGTCGCTCAGATGCTCCACGGTCTCCCAGCAGGTCCACGTGAGCGTCCCCGCCGGGATCTGCCAGTTGTCCGCCGGGGCCTCCCCGAGCGCGGCGACCGCGAGCCGCACCGCCGACGTCACGTCGTCCGCCGTGACCGGCAGCCTCGTCCCGGTCAGGGCCGCCCGCTCACGCGCACTGCACTCCACACAGAACTCGTTGCCCTCAGGGTCGGCCAGAGTCGCCCAGCCGCGCCCGTTCGGCCTGCGGTGATCGGCGACCAGGGTGGCGCCGAGGGAGAGCAGCCGCTCGACCTCCTCGTCCCTGGTCCGGTCGTCCGGCTGGATGTCGAAGTGGAGGCGGTTCTTGACGCGTTTCGGGTCGGGCACGGTGACGAACAGCAGGGCGGCAGTGCCGGTCCGGACCAGCGCCTCCGGATCACCGGGGAAGTCGTCGTCCGCGAGGGAGGCCCCCAGCACCTCGGCCCAGAACGTGGCGAGCTCGTAGGCATCGGCGCAGTCGACGGTGACGTGGTGTACGTGTGAAGTCATGGGCCCCACTCTCACCCGGGGTACTCACCGGGTCCAGCGGTTATGACGACGGCGGGGCGGAACGGCCTGCCGTTCCGCCCCGCCGTGTCGTACGGGCCTACCTCACCGGCGTGAAGTCCCGCGCCCCGATGAACTCCGGGCGGCGGATCGGAGCCGCGAAGGGCTCCTGGGCCGTGTTCTCCACGCTGTTGAACACGATGAAGACGTTGCTGCGCGGGTACGGGGTGATGTTGTCCCCGGAGCCGTGCATGCAGTTGCAGTCGAACCAGGTCGCCGAACCGGCCCGGCCCGTGAAGAGCTTGATGCCGTGCCGGTCGGCCATCTTCGTCAGCGCTTCGTCGGACGGGGTACCCGCGTCCTGCATCTGGAGCGACTTCTTGTAGTTGTCCTTCGGCGTCTCGCCGGCACATCCGAGGAACGACTTGTGCGAGCCGGGCATGATCATCAGCCCGCCGTTGGTGTCGTAGTTCTCGGTCAGCGCGATCGAGACGGACACCGCCCGCATGTTCGGCAGGCCGTCCTCCGCGTGCCAGGTCTCGAAGTCCGAGTGCCAGTAGAACCCGGAGGCACCGAAGCCCGGCTTGACGTTGATCCGGGACTGGTGGACGTACACGTCCGAACCGAGGATCTGGCGGGCCCGGCCCACGACACGTTCGTCGCTGACCAGCCGGGCGAAGACCTCACTGAGCCGGTGGACCTCGAAGACCGACCGCACGTCCTGCGACTTCGGCTCGATGATCGAGCGTTCGTCCGCCCGTACCGCAGGATCGGCGATCAGCCGCTCCAGCTCGGCGTGGTAGCCGGCCACTTCCTCCGGGGTGATCAGCTGGTCGACGGTGAGGAAACCGTCGCGCTCGAGGCCCTGGAGGTCCTTCGCGGCGACCGGACCCGGTGCGCCGGGCGCGGACCAGATGACCGGGTCCTGGCGGGGAGTGGTCATCTCGGCGGCGCCGCGCGATGGGTACAGGTCGGCGCGTACATCAGTGGTCATGGGGGTTCAGCCCTCCTCGGTCAGCAGCGGGTAGACACCGTTCTCGTCGTGCTCCTCCCGTCCGGTGACGGGCGGGTTGAAGACACAGACACAGCGGAAGTCCGTCTTCGGACGCATGGTGTGGTGCTCATGGCCGTTGAGCAGGTACATCGTGCCGGGAGTGATCCAGTGCTTCTCGCCGGTCTCGTCGTTGGTGAGCTCGGCCTCGCCCTCGACGCACAGGACCGCTTCGATGTGGTTGGCGTACCACATCGACGTCTCGGTACCGGCGTACATGGTGGTCTCGTGGAGCGAGAAGCCCACCTTCTCCTTGGCGAGCAGGATGCGCTTGCTCTCCCAGGTTCCGGAGGCGGCCTTCACATGCCGGTCGGTGTTCTCGATGTCACTGAACGATCGGACGATCACGGTGGGTCAGTGCCTTTCTCTCTACGGTGTATCTCATCGGGCCCGCCCGGGGCGGCCCCGGGTCAGAGGCGGTCGGGTGGCTTCGGACCGGAAAGCGGACGCGGCCACCCGACCGCCTCTCAGGCGGTCTCGCGGACGCAACGGGCCAGCGTGCGCAGGCCCTCGTCCAGTTCCTCGGGGGTGATGGTCAGCGGCGGCAGCAGCTTGACGACCTCGCTCTGCGGGCCGGACGTCTCCAGGAGCAGCCCCAGCTCGAAGGCGCGGGCGCAGACGGCCGACGCACGTGCCGGGTCGTTGAACTCCAGGCCCCACACCAGTCCGCGGCCGCGGAACTGTGCGGTCGGCTCCTCGCCGCAGATCGCCAGCATCGTCTGCTCGATCTGCTCGCCGCGGGCCAGCGTCTGCTTCTCCATCTGGCCGTCCGCCCAGTAGGCGTCGAGCGCGGCGGCGGCGGTGACGAACGCCGGGTTGTTGCCGCGGAAGGTGCCGTTGTGCTCGCCGGGCTCCCAGATGTCCAGCTCGCCCTTGAAGAGGCAGAGCGACATCGGCAGGCCGTAGCCGCTGATGGACTTCGACAGTGTGACGATGTCCGGGACGATGCCGGCCTCCTCGAAGGAGAAGAAGCCGCCGGTGCGGCCGCAGCCCATCTGGATGTCGTCGACGATCAGCAGCATGTCCTGGCGGTGGCACAGCTCCTGGAGCGCGCGCAGCCACTCGGCGCGGGCGACGTTGATGCCGCCCTCGCCCTGGACCGTCTCCACGATCACGGCGGCGGGCTTGTTCAGCCCGGAGCCCTGGTCCTCCAGCAGCCGCTCGAACCAGAGGAAGTCCGGGACGGTGCCGTCGAAGTAGTTGTCGAACGGCATCGGCGTGCCGTGCACCAGCGGGATCCCGGCGCCGGCCCGCTTGAAGGCGTTGCCGGTGACGGCCAGCGAGCCGAGCGACATGCCGTGGAAGGCGTTGGTGAACGAGACGACGGACTCGCGGCCCTTGACCTTGCGGGCCAGTTTCAGTGCCGACTCGACGGCGTTGGTGCCCGTCGGGCCGGGGAACATCACCTTGTACGGCAGGTCGCGCGGCCGCAGGATGACGTTCTGGAAGGTCTCCAGGAAGGCCCGCTTGGCGGTGGTCGCCATGTCGAGGCCGTGCGTGATGCCGTCGCGCTCGATGTAGTCGATCAGCGCGCGTTTCAGCACCGGGTTGTTGTGGCCGTAGTTGAGGGAACCGGCTCCGGCGAAGAAGTCGAGGTACGAGTGGCCGTCCTCGTCCGTCAGCCGGGCGCCCTGCGCGCGGTCGAACACGGCGGGCCAGCCGCGGCAGTAGCTACGTACCTCGGACTCCAGGGTCTCGAAGACACTCAGGGCGGGCGGGGTGATGGTCACAGCGGGTCTCCTGCGTGAGGGGGGTGTGACGTGCGGCGGTGAAGGGGACTGCGACGGGCCTCGGAGCCCGTCGGCGGAAGTGCGCGCTCAGGCGTGGAACGGGCCGATGCGGTAGAGCACTTCCGGCAGATGAGTGCCCTCCGGGAACAGGCCGCCGTCGAAGAGCACCTCGCGTTCCAGTGCCACGTCGTGGCGCTGGGCGTAGGAGGTGAACAGGCGGTCCGATGCGGTGTTGTCCGGCGTGATCGTCGTCTCGACCGAGGCGAGGCCCTGGTTCGCGGCGACCCGAGAGGTCAGGGCGTCCAGCAGCTTCGCTGCCAGGCCGGTGCCGCGGTGGCCGTGGTCGACGGCCACCTGCCAGACGACGAGCGTCTCGGGGCGGTCGGGCCTGATGTACCCCGTCACGAAGGCGACCGGGCTGCCGGTCTCGTCGCGGGCGACCACGGAGGTCGCCGCGAAGTCACGGCACCACAGCAGGTAGCTGTACGAGGAGTTGAGGTCCAGGACCTTGGAGTCGCGGGCTATGCGCCAGATCGCGGCTCCGTCCTCCACTCGTGGGGCGTCGATGGTGATGAATTCGCTTCGGGCACTTGCAAAATCTGCTGGTGCGGCGGTCATGGGATTTGAATTTACCTAGCAAATTTCGAAATTGCATCGAGGAGAGGGGTTGGGTGAAGCGGCCTCCTGTGCTATCACGCGGGTGCGCGCCCCAGCGCGAATCAGCCACGCTTTCTTCCGATTTGAGCCGGATTTATCCGGCATAACGCCCTCGATGTGGAGTCGGTCACAACGTCGTAACTCTCTTGAGACGCCGTCGAATTACGTGAGAGGGGCTCGTTGAAACTGGGGTGTTTAGCCTCGGAGAAAGCGGGAAGAAGAATGCGGGAAGCTGCTCTCGGTAAGAAAGCTCCCCGCATTCTTTGATGGTGCCTGAATTTATTCGCTGGGCCAGGTTTCCGAGACCGCCCTGCGGGCAGCTTCGAAATCGACCTGCCGGCCTGCATCGGCCAGCGCCGCCCCCAGAGCCGCGAGCGAGGAGAGCACCGCGCCCCGCGTCGCATCCACTCCGTAATGATTGACCCTGATCATCTCCCCGGACAGTGCGCCCCCGCCTGCGATCAACGGCAGCGACGGGTCCGCGGCGAGCGCCCGTGCGACCAGACCCGCGGCGTCCACGCCCTCCGGAGCGCGCAGTGTCGTCGCCACCGGCGCCGCGTCCTTCGCCTCGTGCACATACGGGGTCAGGCCGCCGCCCAGCGCGAGTGCGCCGGCCCGGGTGGCCGCGGCCGCCGAGGCGTGACGCGCCATGAGGACGTCCGGGCCCTCCGCCTCGATCCGCTCCACACAGGCCTCCAGCGCCAGCATCTCCAGCTGGGCCGGGGCGTGCAGCAGCGCCTTGCGGCCGCCGTCGATCCAGCGCTCCTTCCAGTCCAGCAGGGAGAGATAGGAGCGGCGCGGGGCCTGCGGGTTGGCGGCGATCCGCTCCCAGGCGCGGGCACTCACGGACACCGCGGACACCCCGGCGGGACCGCCCATCGCCTTCTGCGCGCCGATCACGCACAGGTCGACACCCCACGCGTCGGGCAGCAGCGGCTCGGCGCCCACCGAGGCGACGGCGTCCAGCATGAACAGCGCCCCGTGCGCGCGCACGACCTCACCGATCTCCGCGACCGGGTTGGTGTTGCCGGTCGCCGCCTCCGCGTGGACCAGCGAGACGAAGTCGATCTCCGGGTGCGCGGCCAGCGCCTGCGCGACCTGATCGGCGGTGACGGCGGTGTGGAAGGGCACCGTGAGGTCGACGACCTCGGCGCCGCAGTCGCGCAGCCAGTTGCCGAAGGTCTGCCCGTACGGACCCGTGACCACGTTCAGCGCGGTCGAACCGGGGCGGGCGCCGCCCCGGATGCAGCCTTCGAGGGGGAGCAGCGCCTCGCCCTGCATGATGACGACATCCTGCTCGGTGGCGAGGAGACCGGCCACCCTCCGCTCCACGGCCGCGAAATGCGCGGGGGTGAGCGGGGCGAGGTCGAGGAAGGGGTGCGTCACGGTGGTGCTCTCTTCGGGATCGGATCGGTGTGCGGCCCGGCCTGCGGACCGGGCCAGGACCGAGGGTACCCAGCACCTCGCGGACGGCCTGAGGGGCGCCTCGTACAGTGCTGCCCATGAGTGATCACGAGGCGCCGCGGGTGCTGCAGGTGAAGGGGCGGGTGCTCATCGGTCCCGAGGAGGTCAGGGACGAGCTCTGGGCCGTCGACGGGCGCGTCACGTACGAGCGGCCGGCCGGCGCGGACGGGGCGACGGTCGTCACCGGATGGGCGCTGCCGGGGCTGGTCGACGCCCACTGCCACGTCGGACTCGACCACCACGGGGCCGTCGACACGGCGACCACCGAGAAGCAGGCCGTCGAGGACCGGGAGGCCGGTGCGCTGCTCCTGCGGGACGCGGGTTCGCCCGCCGACACCCGGTGGATCGACGACCGCGACGATCTGCCGAAGATCATCAGGGCCGGCCGGCACATCGCCAGGACCCGGCGCTACACCAGGAACTACGCGTACGAGATCGAGCCGGACGAGCTGGTGGCGTACGTGGCACAGGAGGCGCGCCGCGGCGACGGCTGGGTGAAGCTCGTCGGCGACTGGATCGACCGGGAGGTGGGCGATCTGACCGCGTGCTGGCCGCGCGAGGCGGTCGTGGCGGCCATCGCCGAGGCGCACCGGCTGGGCGCCCGGGTCACCGCCCACTGCTTCGCCGAGGACTCGCTGCGTGATCTCGTCGAGGCCGGGATCGACTGCGTCGAGCACGCGACGGGGCTGACCGAGGAGACCATCCCGCTCTTCGCGGAACGCGGGGTCGCGATCGTCCCCACCCTGGTCAACATCGCCACCTTCCCCTCGCTCGCACAGGGCGGGGAGGCCAAGTACCCGCGCTGGTCGGCCCATATGCGCCGGCTGCACGAGCGGCGCCACCACACGGTGGGCGCCGCGTACGACGCCGGTATCCCCGTCTTCGTCGGTACCGACGCGGGCGGTGTGCTGGCCCACGGGCTGGTGGCCGACGAGGTCGCCGAACTGGTCACCGCGGGCATCCCGGCCCTGGACGCGCTGTCCGCGGCGACCTGGGGCGCCCGCGCGTGGCTGGGCAGGCCGGGCCTGGAGGAAGGGGCTCCGGCCGATCTGGTGGTCTACGACGAGGACCCGCGGGCGGACGTGCGGGTGCTGGCCGCGCCGCGCCGGGTCGTACTGAACGGGCGCGTGATCGGCTGACCGGCGGGCCCCGGGGGCTGAGGCGGCCCGTGATGCACCGTGTTGACCGGCAGTTACCGGGAGTCGGCCCGCTCGTTGAATCACTTCTGTACCCGCTCCGGCGCGGTCGGCTCCGAGCCGCCCACACTCAGTGAAACGGGTGAACCCGAGGAACGCACGTGCAGGGATATTCGAATACAGGCACGGAAACCACCCTTTGGGATGAACTCACGTCAGGTGTCCGCCAGTTCACCCTCTGTGCGTAAAGATTCACGGAGTCGAGGCCACCGGTGCCCGCGATGTCCCCCATTGGACGGCACCGGTGGCTCCATGTCTCTTGTGGGGGTTCCACCATCTTGAACAGCAACACCTTCCGCCTCGCCGCCCTGGCGGCCGCCGCCGCTCCCGTCGCACTCCTGGTCGCCGTCCCTGCGCAGGCCGCCACCGCGACCACCGCCACGACCACCGGCGACGGGAAGGCGAGCGCGGTCGTGCTCCGTACCGCACTCGACGTCTCACTCCTGAACAAGACGATCGATGTGCCGCTCAAGGCCACGCTCAACGAGGTGCACGCCCCGGCCACCGCCAAGGAGACCGCGCTCAGCGTGCGGCTCGAGGGTGTGGAACAGGGCAAGCCCGTCCACGTGCTCCGCGCTGATGCCGCCACGGCGAACGCCACTGTCGACAAGCACCGCGCCGAGGGCTACACCAATGTGGCCAAGGCCCAGCTGCATCTGCCCGGTCTCCCGCTGCTGTCGCTGATCGAGGTCGAGCAGATCACCTCCAAAGCGGTCTGCGAGGTGGGCCACAAGCCGGTCGCCGAGTCGAACGTGCTGGGCCATGTGACGGTCCTCGGCAAGCGCGTCACACTCACCGCGACAGGCACCACACAGGTCAACGTGCCGGGGGTCGGAGACGTGACGCTCGACCTGTCGAAGACGCACACCACCTCACGCACCGCGGCGGCCGCCGCGCTTCAGCTGAAGGTCTCGGTCAACCCGCTCCACCTCAACGTCGCCGATGTGAAGGGCGAGGTCACGCTCGCCGAGGCCACCTGCGAGACGCCGAAGGCGCCCAGCCCGGGTGGCTCCACCGGCGGTGGCTCCACCGACGGCGGTTCATCGGACGGCGGTTCGACCGACGGCGGTGGTTCCAGCACCGGCGGTTCCGACAACGGGGGTTCCACGTCCGGCGACTCCGGCGGCGACGTGAAGACGCAGACCGGCACCGAGAAGGCGCCCGTGGCCTCCGACGCCGACCTCGCCGAGACGGGCAGCAGCTCCACCACGCCGTACATCGCGGGTGGCGCCGCCCTGCTGCTGGCGGCCGGTGCCGCCGCGATGGTCGTGACCCGGCGGCGTGCGCAGAACTGACGCCCGGGGGAGCGAGTCCGGGCCCGAGGGGGCGGCCGGGGGGCCGTAGGGGGAAAACGGGGGAAGGACGCAGGGAAAGAGCGGGCGGGGGGGGGGGTGTGGGGGGGGGGGGAACCCAACCCCCCCCCCCGCCGCACACCCCCCCCCCCCGCGCCGGACCACCCCCCCCCGGTGAGACCCCCCCACCCCC
>NZ_JBHVWF010000062.1:29791-41542 GCF_042882365.1 Streptomyces sp. NPDC058221
TTCCGCGGGGTCCTCCTGGGGTGTCTTGGGGGGGGGGGGGTGTGGTGGGCGGGGGCCCCCAACCACCCCCCCGCCCGTGGGACGACACCGGCCGGACGGGAAGCGTCACCGGCCGACGGTGGTCAGCGCCTGCACCGCCTGGTCGAGCACCTGCAGGAACCGGTTGGTCGTCGTACGGTCGCGCACGGCCAGCCGCAGCCAGTCCTCGCCCAGCCCCGGGAACGTGTCACCGCGCCGGGCCGCGAAGCCCAGCATCCGCAGCCGCTCCCGTATCTCGGCGGCCCGCTCCAGCCGGATCAGGACGAACGGGGCCTCGGCCGGCTCCACCACCCGGATCTCGGTGAACTCACGGAGCCCCGCGACCAGATGGCACCGGTCCACCGCGATGCGGTCCGCCGCCGCTGCGGCCTCGGCCAGCGCCCGCGGCTCCACGCACGCCTCGGCGGCCGTCAGTGCCGGCGCCGACACCGGCCACAGCGGCTGCGCCTCCGCCAGCGTGCGCACGGTCTCGGGCGCGGCCGTCACATACCCGATCCGCAGCCCGGCCAGGCCCCAGGTCTTCGTGAGGCTGCGCAGGACGACGAGCCCGGGGACGTCCGTACGGCCGCACAGCGCCTCGCGCTCACCGGGCACCGCGTCCATGAACGCCTCGTCGACCACCAGCGTTCGCCCGGGGCGGGCCAGTTGCTCCAGTACGGCCGCGGGATGCAGGACGGACGTCGGGTTGGTCGGATTGCCGACCACCACCAGATCGGCGTCCGCGGGAACGGCGGCCGGATCCAGCCGGAAGCCGTCCTCGGCCCGCAACAGCACGCGTCCCACCTCGTGCCCGGCCGCGCGCAGGGCGGCCTCGGGCTCGGTGAACTGCGGATGGACGACGACCGGACGCCGGGCCGGCAGCGCGCGTGCGATCAGCACGAACGCCTCCGCCGCACCAGCGGTCAACAGGACCCGCTCGGGCGGCAGCCCGTGCCGCGCGGCGACCGCCGCACGCGCCGGAATCCCGTCCGGGTAGGCGGCGAGCGAGCCCAGCGACGCGGCTATCCGCTCCTTGAGCCAGGCCGGCGGGGTACCGGCCCGTACGTTGACGGCGAGATCGGTCAGATCCCGGCCCCGTCCCCGTACTTCCGCGTCACCGTGATGCCGCAGATCGTGCGCGCCCGCGCCTGTGGCGTCGGGGCGTTCAGTGGGAGTGTGCATGACCGCCATGGTGGGGGTGGTGGTGATGGCCGTCGTCGTCAGGGTGGAAGTGCGGCTGCTGCGGCAGTCCCACCTTGTCCTCGAAGCCCGGCAGTGCGATCCGGTACACGCAAGAGTCGCAGTTCATCCGCAGATCGCCCTTGACGGCCTCCCGGTAGCGCTCCATGACCAGATCGAGCAGTTCCTCCGCGGCGCCGATCACTTCGGCCGACCGGACATCCAGCTCGGGACGGGCGGCGGCCCACTCGCCGGTCTGGTGACGCACCCGGTCCGGCAGAATGCCGGTGAAGAGGAAGTACGGCAGAACGACTATGCGCCCCGCACCCAGCTTCACGCAACGGTCCAGACCGGCCGGCACATCGGGCGCGGCCAGCGAGACGAACGCCGTCTCCACCCCCGCATACCCCCGGCCCTCCCAGAACAGCCGCGCCGCCTTGTACACCTCGGCGTTGGCGTCCGGGTCGGTGGAGCCGCGCCCGACCAGGAGCACGGTGACCTCGGAGCGGTCGGTGTCGCCCAGCACCGCCTCCACCCGCCGCTCCAGCACCCTCAGCAGTGCCGGATGCGGGCCCAGCGGACGCCCGTAGGTGTACGAGATACCGGGGTGGCGCTCCTTCTCCCGGGTCAGCGCCGCCGGGATGTCGCCCTTGGCGTGCCCGGCGGACACCAGCATCATCGGGACGGCGGCGAAGTGCTTGACGCCCTGCTCGACGAGCTCGGTCACCGCGTCGCCGAGCGGCGGCGGCGACAGCTCGATGAAGCCGCCCGCGACGGGCAGCTGCGGGTTGCGGGCGCCCAGTTCGGCCACGAAGTCGCGGAAGGCGGCGGCCCCGCCCTCGTCCCGGGTGCCGTGGCCGGCGATCAGCAGCGCGGGCTGGGCGGAAGGGGTGTTCACAGGTTCTCCTCGGTGTTCATGGGGGGTGGCGGGGTGCTGCGGGCCGGCGGGGCGGTTCACCCGGCTGTTCCGTCCGCCGGGGCGGCCGTGGCCGACTGCCAGCGGTAGCCGCGCGGGGTCACCATGCGGCCCGCGATCTCCCGGGTGGCCGTGTTGCCGACGGTCACGACCGTCATCATGTCGACCGTCGCCGGGTCCAGTCCGGCCAGCGACGTCACCCGGCTGCTCTCGTCGGGGCGGGAGGCATTGCGTACGACTCCGACCGGAGTGGCCGGCTCCCGGTGCCCGGCCAGGATCGACAGCGCCTTCGGGAGCTGCCAGTCGCGGCCCCGGCTGCGCGGGTTGTAGAACGTCACGATGATGTCGGCCTCGGCCGCGGCCCGCACCCGGCGCTCGATGACCTCCCACGGCGTGTGCAGATCGGAGAGGCTGATCGAGACATGGTCATGGCCCAGGGGAGCGCCCAGGATCGCGGCGGCAGCCAGCGCGGCCGTCACCCCCGGCACGCCCACCACATCGATATCGGCGCCGGCTTCGGCGAGGGCGGGCGAGGCCATCGCGTACACGCCCGCGTCACCGCTGCCGATCAGTGCCACGGCATGTCCCCTGCGCGCCTCGGCGACCGCGGTACGGGCCCGCTCCTCCTCGGCGCCCAGCCCCGACTCCAGGACTGTGGTGCCGGGCCGCAGCAGGTCCCTGATCTGGTCGACGTACTGGTCGAGCCCGACCAGCACCGAGGCCCGCCGCAGCTCCTCGCGGGCGCGCGGCGTCAGCAGATCGCGGGCGCCGGGGCCCAGCCCGACGACGGCCAGACGCCCGCGCGGAGCCCGGCGTACCACCGCACAGGTGGCCATCGCCGCCCGCCCCTCGGGCTGCGACTTCCGCTTCGGTACGAGGAGCTCGCCGCCCCCGGCGAGCGCCGCGGCCTCCGCGACCGAGGGCGTGCCGACGGCGTCGAGCGGCGCGTCGGAGGGGTGCGGCACCTCGATCCGGGCCAGCTCCTCGGCCGGATACGTCCGCAGCGGCACCCCGAGCCGCGCGGCGGCGGCCACGATGCCCGGCTCCTGCGCCTTCGCGTCCACGGTCACCAGCTCCGCGACGCTCGAGGCCGAGAGACCGGCCCCCTCCAGCGCGTCCCGAATCAGCCCGAGCACCTCTTCCTCGGGGGCGTTCTTGGACGCGCCGACCCCGACGGCGAGCGAAGCGGGCCGCAACACGGCTTCCCGCGCACCGAGTTCCACGATCCGGTCCGTGATGTGCAGCGCCACGGGACCCGTGGCCCCGGAGCTCACATTCGGCGGCAGCGCCGGCAACGGCCGTACCGCGTCCGCCCGCAACGCCACCGGCGCACCGTCGAGCATCGCCCGCGACACCCCCGCGACATCGCCCTCCACGGGAAGCCCGAGCATGTCCAGACCGGCGATCCCCACCGAGTCCGTCGCCGTCGTCACCACCGGCGCCGCGCCCAGCACCTCACCTACCGCCACCGCCAGGGAGTTCGCCCCGCCGCCGTGCCCGCCGAGCAGCGCCACCGCATGGCGCCCCGACTCGTCGACGCAGACGATCCCGGGATCGGTCGCCTTGTCCGCCAGCAGAGGTGCGACCAGCCGCACCACGGCCCCCGTCGCGAGGAAGCACACCAACTGCTCGCACTCGGCGAACGCCCGCCGCACGGCCTCGCGCACCGGGCCTTCGTAGACCACGGCACTGCCGGACCAGGCCGCGGCCAGCCGGTCGCGGGCGACGGCGCCCGCCGCCGTCGCGGAGATGAGGCCGATCACTGGACTGCTCCTTCACTCGCACGAACCGCGGGGCGGGTGCCCCACAGCAGAAAGACCGGGTTGGCCGCGGCGAGCCGGGTGACCTCACCGGGCAGCGGCGCCAGCCGGGACGACTGGAGCAGTACCCCCTCGGGCTCGAACCCGGCGGCGGCCAGGGCCGACCGCACCGGCGGCACCCGGTCCAGGGCGGCCACCGCGACCACCACGGCACGCCTCGCCCGGCGGGCGCAGGCGGCCACTATCGCGGGCAGCTCACTGCCGCCGCCCCCGACGAACACCGCGTCCGGGTCGGGCAGATCGGACAGCACGGTCGGCGCGGCACCGTGTACCGCCCGCACGTACACCGCGTGCGCGGCCGCGTTCGCCCGGACCCGCTCGACCCCGTCCGCCGTCTTCTCGACGGCGACGGCCGCCGCCCCGAGCCGGGCGCACTCCACCGCCACCGACCCCGAACCGGCACCGATGTCCCAGACCAGATCACCGGTGCGCGGCCCGAGCCTGGCCAGCGCCAGCGCCCGCACCTCGAACTTGGTGATCATCGAGTCGCGATGCTCGAACTCCGCCTCGTCCAGCGCCCACCCGGCCGGACCGGCGGCCGGACCCGCCACCGTCCGTACCGGCGACAGGGCCGCCGCCTCGTCCAGGCAGAGCACCACACTCACCGGGTCGGGCCATTCCCGGGCCGCCGCCTCCCGGGGAGTCAGCCGCTCGACCCGTTCGTGCTCCGGGTCCCCGAGCGCCGTCGCGACGACCAGGACGCGCTCCCCGCTCCGGTACGCCAGCCCGGCCGCCAGCTCGGCAGGCCCGGCACCGGGCCCGGTCAGCACCGCGACCTTGGGGTGCGCGAGGCACACGTTCACCGCGGTGCGCGGATCCCGCCCGTGCGCGCTGACCACCACCGCGTCGTCCCACGGGATCCCCAGCCGGGCGAACGCGACCGCGATCGAGGGAGCCCCGGGCCGCACATCGAGCGCATGCGGCCCGAACCGCTCCGCCAGCGCCCGCACGATCCCGAAGAACCCCGGATCACCGGAGGCCAGCACCACCACCCGGGCCCCGTCCCCGGCCAGCTCCTTGCCGATCCGGTCGAGCGCCGGGGCCAGCGGCCCCAGCACCACCCGGCCGGCCCGCTCCGGGAGCGACGCGGCGTCCAGATGGCGCCGCGCCCCGACCACCAGCGTGGCCCCGTCCAGCGCCTCCCCCGCGTCGGCGGGGAGCGGCACCCCCGTCCCCGTACCGAAGACCCGGATCACGAGCCGGACCGCTGGGCGCGCAGCTCGGCACGGGCCGCCTTGTCGGCCTTGCGGTAACCGTGGAAGTGACCCGGGTGGTAGAGGTGCGAACGGGTGCCCGACGCCGACAGGGCGGGGCCGACGAGGAAGAGCGTGTGCTTCCAGAGCTTGTGCTCCTTGACCGTCTCCTCCAGCGTCCCGATCGTGCAGTGCAGGATCAGCTCCTCCGGCCACGTCGCCTGGTACGCGACCACGACGGGCGTGGACGTGGGGTAGCCGCCCTCCAGCAGCTCCTGCGTCAGCTGGCCGGACCGGGCCGCCGACAGGAAGAGCGCCATCGTCGTGCCGTGCCGGGCGAACTCCCGTACGTCCTCGCCCGGCGGCATCGGCGTCTTGCCGCCGCCGAGCCGGGTCAGGATCACCGACTGCGCCACCTCCGGAATGGTCAGCTCGCGCTGTGCGATCGCCGCGACCGCCGAGAACGAGGAGACCCCGGGCACGATCTCGACCGCGACCCCCAGCTCACCGCACCGGTCGACCTGCTCCTGCGTACCGCCCCACAGGGCCGGATCGCCGGAGTGGATACGGGCCACCTTCAGGCCCTCGTCCGCCGCGCGCCGGTACACCTCGACCACCGCTTCGAGGGACATCTGCGCCGAGTCGAGGATCTCGGCGCCCTCCCTGGCGTGATCGAGGACCTCGGCCTGCACCAGGCTCGCCGCCCAGATCACGATGTCGGCGTCCGCGATGGCCCGTGCCGCCCGGAAAGTCAGCAGGTCGGCGGCGCCGGGGCCGGCACCGACGAACGTCACGGTGCCGCGGGTGGGCGCGGCGACTGCGCCGGCTGCGTCGACTGCTTCGGACATGGAACGGTCCTTTCGGGACAAGAAACAACGGGACATGACAGTGGGCGCCCAAAGATGCGGGCACCGGGGTCAATCGGCTAGCAAGAGCCCATGGCGGTGTTCGTCGCGCTCGGCGCGTTCCTGATGACCCTGGCCGGTGGCTGGGTCGCCCAGCGCGTCACCGACCGCCGCCACCTGGTACTCGGCTTCGCCGGCGGACTGATGCTCGGAGTGGTCGGCCTCGACCTGCTCCCGGAGGCGATCGAGGCCGCGGGCGGCCACGTCTTCGGCGTACCGGCCGCCCTGCTGCTGTTCGTGGGCGGCTTCCTCGTCGCCCATCTCGTGGAGCGGCTGCTCGCGGTACGCCAGGCGGCACACGGCGCGAGCGAGGAACGCGTGCCCCAGGTCGGAATGACAGCGGCGGCGGCGATGGTCGGCCACAGCCTGATGGACGGCGTGGCGCTCGGCGCCGCCTTCCAGGTCGGCGGCGGCATGGGCGCGGCCGTCGCCCTCGCCGTCATCACCCACGACTTCGCCGACGGCTTCAACACGTACACGATCACCAGCCTGTACGGGAACGCCCGCCGCAAGGCCCTCACGATGCTGTACGCGGACGCGGCGGCGCCCGTCGTCGGTGCGGCGACGACGCTTCTGTTCACCCTTCCGGAGGAACTCCTCGGCTGCTATCTCGGCTTCTTCGGCGGCGCGCTGCTCTACCTGGCCGCCGCCGAGATCCTGCCCGAGGCACACCACGACCACCCGGCCCGCTCCACGCTGCTGTGCACGGTCGCCGGAGTCTGCTTCATCTGGCTGGTGGTGGGCGTCGCGGGCTGACCGCCTCACAGCTTGCCGCCCCGCCCGCCGTCGCGCGGTGCGGGCGCGATCAGCGTGGAGAGATACGGCAGGGGCCCGTCGGCCAGCTCCGCCGCGGGCCGGATCGACTCCTCGGGCAGCCCGAGCGCCGAACCCCACACCGCGTCCCCGGTCCGTCCCGTCTCGCGCAGCGCCGTCGCGACCTCTGCGGCCAGCCGCCCGAACTTGTACGCGACGACCGTCCCGGGCCCCTCCAGGGCCTCCTTCAGCACGGCCGCCCCGGCGGTCACCGGCACCAGCGTCAACGGCTCGGTGCCCTCGGTCAGCACCGCACCGCTGCGCGCGGCCAGATCCTGCATGGCCGTGATCCCCGGCACCGTCACCACGGCCGTGCCCGGCAGCAGCTCACCGATGGTGTGCGCGAGATAGGTGAACGTCGAGTACACATTGGGATCGCCGATCGTCGCGAACGCCACCGAACCATGCGTACGCAGCAACTCCGCGACCCGCGCCCCCGCCGCGTCCCACGCCGCCTCCCGGCGTGCCCGGTCCGTCCGCTCGTTGAGGGCGAACACCACGCGCACGACCTTCTCGGCACCGACGTAATGCAGCACGGTCGCCTCGGCACGCCCCCGCTCACCGGTGTCCATCACGGGCACCACGACCACGGAGGCGTCCCGCAGCGCGTTGACCCCCTTGACGGTCACCAGCTCCGGATCACCGGGCCCGACGCCGACCCCGACCAGCGTGCGCATCACTCGTCCCTCGTTCATCCCTTGCACCTCTCAACGAATCGGCGGGCCGTACCGGGCGCCGAGGCCCCATGCGTATGCAGATAACTCGCGTGCACGCCCCGCTGCACGAACCCCTCCACGCGCCGCTCCGGCAGGTGCATGCCCCAGGCCGGTGCGTCACCCGCCCCCGGCTCCAGCACGGTGCGGTGGAACTCGTGCCCCCGCATCCGGGTCCCGGCAGCCGCGAGCACACTGTCGGAGATCGCCACGGCGTCCCGGTAACCGAGCGTCAGCCGCTCCGACATCCGCCCCTCGGCCGCCAGCACCCCGCACATCGGCAGCCCGTCGAGCGAGCGCGCCAGATACAACAGCCCCGCACACTCGGCGGCCACCGGCGCCCCCGACGCCACCAGCTCGGCGACGGCCCTGCGCAACGGCTCATTGGCGGACAGCTCGGGCGCGTACACCTCGGGAAACCCACCCCCGATGACAAGCCCCCGGCTCCCTTCGGGCAGAGCCTCGTCCCGCAACGGATCGAAGGGCACGACGGTGGCTCCGGCGGCAGTGAGGAGCTCGCTGTGCTCCGCGTAGGAGAAGGTGAACGCGGACCCGGAGGCGACGGCAACCACCGTTCCCAGCCCCTCCGGCGTACCCCCCAGCCCCTCCGGCGTTTGAGGAGCGGGGGTCCGGGGGCGGAGCCCCCGGCTACGGGAAGGGGCGGGTAGGGGAACAGCCTCGCCGCAGGGGCCCACCGCCTCCGCCGCGCTCCACACCTCACCCGGCACAGGAGGGGCAGACCGCGCCAGAGCCAGCAGCGCATCCAGGTCACACCCGCCCCGCACCTGCGCCCCCATCGCCGCGACAGCGGCCACCGCATCGCCCCGCCGCTCAGCCACCGGCACCAACCCGAGATGCCGCGACGGCACAGCCACCTGCTCCGCCCGCCGCAACACCCCGAGCACCGGCACCCCGGACTCGTCCAGGGCCTCACGCAACAGCGCCTCGTGCCGGTCCGAGCCGACCTTGTTCAGGATCACCCCGCCGATCCGCACCTGCGGATCCCACGAGGCGAAGCCGTGCACCAGCGCCGCCACCGACCGCGACTGCGACGACGCGTCCACGACGAGGACCACCGGCGCCCGCAACAGCTTCGCGACCTGCGCCGTCGAGGCGAGTTCACCCTGCCCCGACGCCCCGTCGTACAGCCCCATCACACCCTCGACGACCGCCAGGTCACAGCCCTGCGCACCGTGCGCGAACAACGGAGCCATCAGCTCCGGCCCGCACATGTACGCGTCGAGGTTCCGCCCCGGCCGCCCCGTGGCGAGGGTGTGGTAGCCCGGGTCGATGTAGTCGGGCCCGACCTTGTGCCCGGACACGGCGAGCCCGCGCCCGGCGAAGGCTGCCATCAGGCCCGTCGCGACGGTGGTCTTGCCGCTGCCGGACGCCGGTGCGGCGATGACCAGACGCGGAACATTCACCACTCGATGCCCCTCTGGCCCTTCTGCCCGGTATCCATCGGGTGCTTGACCTTCGACATGTCGGTCACCAGATCCGCCGCCTCCACCAGCGGGGCCGGCGCGTTGCGCCCGGTGATCACCACATGCTGGTTACCGGGCCGGTCACGCAGCACCTCGACCACCTCGTCGGTGTCGACCCACCCCCAGTGCATCGGGTAGGCGAACTCGTCGAGGACGTACAGCCGGTACGTCTCGGCGGCGAGGTCACGCTTGACCTGCTCCCAGCCCTCGCGGGCCGCGGCCTCGTTGTCCAGCTGCTGATCCCGCTGGACCCAGGACCAGCCCTCGCCCATCTTGTGCCAGGCGACGGACCCGCCCTCGCCGCTCGCGCCGAGTACCTTCAGCGCGTTCTCCTCGCCGACCTTCCACTTCGCCGACTTCACGAACTGGAAGACCCCGATCGGCCAGCCCTGATTCCAGGCGCGCAGGGCAAGCCCGAAGGCCGCCGTCGACTTCCCCTTGCCGATGCCGGTGTGCACCACCAGCAGCGGCCGGTTGCGGCGCTGCCGGGTGGTGAGCCCGTCGTCCGGCACACTGACCGGCTGTCCCTGCGGCATTTACGCTGCCCTCCTGCTGCTGTCCTGAACGTCCTTGACCAGCCCGGCGATCGAGTCGGCCCGCAGCTCGTCGAGCGTGACGGCGGTGCCGCCCAGCTCGCCCGCGAGACCCGCCGCGAGACCGAGCCGCACCGGACCCGACTCGCAGTCCACGACGACGGACGCCGTGCCCTCGGCCTCGTGCAGCCGGGCCGCCCGCGCGGCCAGCGCCACCGGCTCCGGACCGCCTGTCGCCCGCCCGTCCGTCACCACGACCAGCAACGGCCGTCGCGACGGATCGCGCAGCCGCTCCACCCGCAGCACGTCATGGGCCTTCAACAGCCCGGCGGCCACCGGGGTGCGGCCCCCGGTCGGCAGCGTCTCCAGCCGTGCGGCCGCAGCGTCCACCGACGACGTCGGCGGCAGCACCACCTCGGCGTCCTTGCCCCGGAAGGTGACCAGCCCGACCTTGTCGCGCCGCTGGTAGGCGTCCAGCAGCAGGGACAGCACCGCGCCCTTCACGGCGGTCATCCGCTGCCGGGCTGCCATCGATCCGGACGCGTCCACGACGAACAGGACGAGATTGGATTCGTGACCTTCTCGTACCGCTTGCCGTAGATCGTCCCGCCGCACCACCAGACCCCGCCCGGACCGGCCCCGTGCCCGCTGATGCGGGGCCGCTGCCTGCACGGTCGCGGCCAGATGCAGCTTCGTCAGCGCGCCCTGCGGCCGCCGGGCACCGGTCGTCCGCCCGTGCTCGGTACGCGCCCGGGACCGCCGCCCCGCCGCGCCCTCGCCCAGACCCGGCACGCTCAGCATCTTCGTGCGGAACGGCTCACCGGCCCGCACGGGCTGCTGCTCGCCGCTTCCGCCGGCCTGCCCCTGTTCCTTCTCCCCGCCCTGCTCGGGCACGGACTGCGCGGGCGTGTCGTCGGCCCCGTCCTCGCCCTGCGGCGGCGTGTCGGGCCCGTCGCCCTGCGGCGGCCGGCCACCGCCACCGGGGCCGTCCGGGTCCGGATCGTCGTCCTCGCCGCTGTTCTGCTCCAGCGTGTCGTCGAGCTTGTCCTCGTCGAGCCCCGGCGCGTCGAACGGGTTGCGCCGGCGCCGGTGGGGGAGTGCGAGCAGCGCGGCCTGCCGTACGTCCTCGGCGAGCACGTCCGTACGACCGGCCCAGGCGGCCAGCGCGGTGGCGGTGCGGGCCATCACGATGTCGGCCCGCATCCCGTCGACCTCGAAGGCCGCACAGGTCGCGGCGATCTGCCGCAACGCGCCGTCACCCAGCCGGACTTGCGGCAGCAGCGCACGGGCGGCCACGATCCGGGACCGCAACGCGCCTTCCTCGTCGGCCCACCGGGCGGCGAACGCGGCCGGATCGTCGTCGTACGCGAGCCGTCGCCGCACCACCTCGACCCGCAGATCGGTCTCACGGGAGGCGGCGACCTCCACGGTCAGCCCGAACCGGTCGAGGAGCTGAGGGCGTAGCTCACCCTCCTCGGGATTCATGGTCCCGACGAGCAGGAAGCGCGCGGCGTGCCGTACGGAGACGCCTTCGCGCTCCACGTAGGAGGCGCCCATGGCGGCGGCATCCAGCAGCAGGTCGACCAGATGGTCGTGGAGGAGGTTGACCTCGTCCACGTACAGGATTCCGCGATGCGCGTCGGCGAGGAGCCCCGGCTCGAAGGCCTTCACGCCCTCGGCGAGCGCCCGCTCGATGTCGAGCGCCCCGACGAGCCGGTCCTCGGAGGCGCCGACGGGCAGCTCCACGGTCCGCGCGGCCCGCGACACGCCGGACCCGCCTTCGTGGGGGCCATCGGGACACGCCGGATCGGGGGAGTCGGGAGCGCAGGAGAACCGGCACCCGGGGACGACGGACACCTCGGGAATCAGCGCGGCCAGGGCCCGCACGGCGGTGGACTTGGCGGTGCCCTTCTCGCCGCGCACGAGGACGCCGCCCACGGCGGGGCTCACCGCGTTGAGCAGCAGCCCGAGCCGCAGATCGTCCTGCCCGACGATGGCGGTGAAGGGATAAGGCGTACTCACAAGGCCTCCTTGACGAGGGAGCATTCAAGCCCGTCCGGGCCGAATCCAAGCGCCGCCGGGGCACACTCAAGCCCCTCCGGCGATTGAGGAGCGGGGGGCCGGGGGCGGAGCCCCCGGTTACGGGAGGAGTGGGGTCTCCCCTGCTCGAAAGAAGT
>NZ_JBHVWF010000063.1:0-41204 GCF_042882365.1 Streptomyces sp. NPDC058221
CTCCTCAAGCGCCGGAGGGGCTGGGGCTTTCGGGGTTCCGCCCCGGACCCCGCTCCTCAGACGCCGGCGCGGCTGAGTATTTCAAGCCCCTCCGGCGATTGAGGAGCGGGGGTCCGGGGGCAGCTCCCCCGAAAGCCCGGCTGCCCGCGTGCTACTTCTCCGTGACGCCCGCCGAGTCGAACGTCGCCACCTCGTGCATCGCGCGGGCCGCGGCCTGCACGATGGGCAGGGCCAGCAGCGCTCCGGTCCCTTCGCCGAGGCGGAGGTCGAGGTCGACCAGCGGGCGCAGTCCCAGCTTGTTGAGCGCCGCGACATGGCCCGGCTCGGCACTCCGGTGGCCGGCGATGCAGGCCGCCAGGGCCTCCGGCGCGATGGCGCGTGCGACCAGGGCCGCGGCACCCGCGCTGACACCGTCGAGGATGACCGGTGTACGGAGCGAGGCCCCGCCGAGGAGGAACCCCGCCATCGCGGCGTGCTCCAGGCCGCCTACGGCCGCGAGCACCCCGATCGGGTCGGCCGGGTCAGGCTGGTGCAGATCGAGCGCACGGCGGACCACGTCGACCTTGCGGGCGTGCATCTCGTCGTTGATGCCGGTCCCGCGACCGGTCACCTCTGCGGGGTCCATCCCGGTGTACACGCAGATCAGCGCGGCCGACGCCGTGGTGTTGGCGATGCCCATCTCACCGGTGATGAGGCCCTTGTTGCCCGCTGCGACCAGATCGCGCGCCGTCTCGATGCCGACCTCGATCGCCGCGAGGACCTCCTCGCGGGTGAGGGCGGGTCCTGTCGTGAAGTCGGCCGTCCCCGCGCGCACCTTGCGGGGCAGCAGGCCGGGCGTCGCGGGCAGCTCCGAGGCCACACCGACGTCGACCACGCACACCTCGGCGCCGACCTGGGCCGCGAAGGCGTTACAGACCGCGCCGCCGCCGAGGAAGTTGGCGACCATCTGGCCGGTCACCTCCTGGGGCCAGGCGGTGACGCCCTGGGCGTGCACACCGTGGTCGCCCGCGAAGACCGCGACGGCCGCGGGCTCCGGGATCGGCGGCGGGCACATCCGGGAGAGCCCGGCCAGCTGCGCCGAGATGATCTCCAGCATGCCGAGCGCGCCGGCCGGCTTGGTCATGCGCTTCTGGCGCTCCCAGGCCTCGCCGAGCGCCTTGGCGTCCAGCGGTCGGATGCTGGAGATGGTCTCCTGCAGCAGGTCGTGCGGCTCCTCGCCGGGCAGGGCGCGACGGCCGTACGTCTCCTCGTGCACGACCCATGAAAGGGGGCGGCGCTTGGACCAGCCCGCCTGCATCAGCTCGGGCTCCTCCGGGAATTCGTCCACGTAACCGACACACAGGTACGCGACGACTTCGAGGTGCTCGGGCAGGCCGAGGGAGCGGACCATCTCACGCTCGTCGAAGAAGCTGACCCAGCCGACGCCGAGGCCTTCGGCACGGGCGGCGAGCCACAGGTTCTCGACGGCGAGCGCCGAGGAGTACGGGGCCATCTGCGGCTGGGTGTGCCGGCCGAGCGTGTGGCGGCCGCCCCGGGTCGGGTCGGCGGTGACGACGATGTTGACCGGGGTGTCGAGGATCGCCTCGATCTTCAGTTCCTTGAACTGCTTCGCCCTGGCCTTCGGGAGCGACTTGGCGTACGCGTCGCGCTGTCGCTGCGCGAGTTCGTGCATGGAACGGCGGGTCTCCGCGGAACGGATGACCACGAAGTCCCAGGGCTGCGAGTGCCCCACGCTGGGCGCGGTGTGCGCCGCCTCCAGCACCCGCAGCAGTACCTCGTGCGGGATCGGGTCGCTGCGGAAGCCGTTGCGGATGTCGCGGCGTTCCCGCATGACGCGCAGTACGGCGTCGCGCTCGGCGTCGTCGTAGCCGGGGGCGGGCGGCGAGAAGACGGGGTCGTCCCCGGACTCCGCCGCCTCGGCTGCGGGGGCCCCGGCTGTTTCAGGTGCCTCGGGGGCGTCCACGAGGGGAGCCTCGTGCACGGGCTCCGCCGCGGCCTCGGCCTGTACGGGCTCCGGCTCGGCGGGCTCGGAGACGGTCCGCGGTGCGGCCGGCTCCGTCTGCACCGCCTGTTCGGCCCCCGGCAGCTGGGCCGGAACGAATTCGGCGTCGTACGTCGGGTCCGGAGTTTCGATGACCTCGGGCTCCGTCTCCGGCTCCGGCTCGCGCTCCAGCTCCGCTGCGGGCTCCGGCAGCTCCGGGACGGCCGTCTCGACAACTTCAGCCACTTCGGCGGCCTCAGCCGTTTCTGCTGCCTCCGCCACCTCAACCGTCGCAGGGTCCACGGGCTCCATGGCGATCGCCTGAACCTCCTGAACCTCGGGAGCGGCCTCCATGACCGCCTCGGGCTCCACCGGATGCTCGGCCACGGGCGTGGGGGCCAGGTGCGGGGTGGTCGGCAGCGAGCCCTGCACCGGCACGAACCGGCCCAGCGAGGCACCGTCCGGCACGGGCTCCACCGGCGCCGCAGCGTCAGGTGCCGGTTCCGCGGGAGTCTCTTCGACGGGCGTCGTCCCGACCGGTGCCGCTTCGACGAGCACTTCCTCGACGGGCGGCGCCCCGACAGCCGCCTCGGCCGGTACCGGTGCCGAAACGGGCTCGGGAGCCGCCGGAGCGGGCTCCGGCAGGACCTCGGCCACAAGCTCCGCCGGGGCCTCGGCCCCCACCGGCACGGAGGCGGCCTCAACCGCCTCGGGGGCGACCGTTTCTGCTGACGGCGCCTGTGCCTGTGCCACCACCGGCTCCGTCTCGACGGAGGCCGGAGCAGCGGCCTGCTGCGGCGCCTGGGCCGCCTGGGACGCCCACTGGTGCACGCCCTGCGGTGGGATCTCGCCGAGCTGCGGGCCCGGCAGCGCCGCCGAATCCTCGGGCGCCGTCTCGAAGTACTCGGGTTCGGCGGTGACCGGCCCCGCATGCCGCGCGGGGGCGGGCGGCGCGGGGGTCTGCGCCTGCGGCGCACCCGCCGGGCCCCGGTCGGCGAGCGAACGGACCACGCCGCCGCCCGACGTACCGCCGTAGGCCGGCCCGGCCTCGGCCGAGGCCGGGCCGCGGTGCAGCGGCCGGCGCACGGGTGCCTGGGTCTGTGCCACCGGCACCTGGGCCTGCGCCGGAGCGGGCACGGGTGACGGGATGCGTACGCCGCTGAGGTCCACGGCGCCCGAGTCGCGGCCGCCGGACTCATGGGTGCCCCGGCCGGTCTGCGACAGCGGCTCGGCGGGGGCCTGCATGGCGTACGCCGGGACCTGGACCTGCTGCTGGACCGGCTCCTGGAGCTGGACCGGGCCCTGGGCCTGGTGCTGCGGTGCGGGCCCGGGCTGGTATCCGCCCTGCTCGGGCACCGGGGGCTGGGCGGTCGTGCCGTCCGGGAACTGACCGGGCACCGGGGCGGCCTGCGGCTCGCTCCAGGCGCCCTGGGAGCTCGGCATCAGCAGAAGGTCGTCGTCCTCGGACGCATGCTCGGAGGGATCGAGGAAGGTGTAGGCATCCGGGGCGGGGTTGCCCGGCTGCTCCACCATGCCTGCGTTCTCCGGCAGTCCCTCGCCCGGGATCTGGCCGGTGTCACTCATGCGTACCCCTCGCCCATCGTCAGTGCTCCTTCGGCCCTTCGCCCGGGACGCCCGAACACGGCACACAGGCGCTCGTCCAATGGAACGAGCGGGCGCGCCGCGCGGCACGAAACGGTCGCGGACATACTGCATTCTCGCGGTCGTTCGCCGCCGCGGCAGCTCATTTCGCCACGGCTCGCTGTGGACTGCGCCACGTTGCGCGTCCCCCGGTTCTGCCGTACCACAACGGGGTCCAAAACGGTCCCCTTTTCCGGACATTGACCAACGAAGCGACGAAGGTCCGGGCGCGGTGCAACGATCGGCCAGCCTACCTCCCGCCGTACGCCGGCAGGGTCAGGGGGCGAGGTCCGAACGCAGTGCGGACAGCAGAAAGACGACCGAGCGTTCGCGCTCCGACCATGCGGACGTGTCGAGTTCGACGGACTGCAGGAGCGAGCAGGCGACCGTGTACCCGTTCTCGGCGAGTGCGGCGCCCAGGGCCTCGGCCTCGTCCCGCGTCGAGGCGTGGGTGACGATCCGCTCCGGCCTGCGGTCGGCGACGGCGGTGACGACGTGGACGCCGCCGCCGCCGATCCGTACGACATCGGGCTCGGGCAGCCGTTCCAGCACGTGCGGGGCGCGGCCCTCGACCACCTGGAGCTGGACCCCGAAGGCCCGTGCCGCCGCCGCGGTGCGGGCGCAGGCGTCCGGGTCGCTGTCGACGGCCAGCACCGCCGCACCGAACCTGGCCGCCTCCACGGCGAGGGCGCCACTGCCCGAGCCGATGTCCCAGACCAGGTCGCCGCTCCGGGGTCCGAGGTGGGCGAGTTGAGCGGCGCGCAGTCCCGGGGTCTCGCCTTCGCCGCTCTCCCCCGCGGGCTCCGCGCCGTCGCCCCGGTAGGCGCCGGCCGGCAGCGCCCAGCCGCGTACACCCTGGGGGTAGGCGGGGTGGCGGCCCGCGATCCAGGCTGTGTCGGCGCGCTGTTCGGGGCCGCCTCCGATGACGATGACGACGTTGGGGTCGCGCCAGACGTGGTCGGCGGCCTTCTCCGAGGTGACGACGGTGACCTGTTCGCGGGCGGTGCCGAGCTCCTCGCAGATGACGAACGTGCGGTGGACGCCTTCGAGCAGCAGCGCGAGTTCGGCGGGGCCGGCACCGGGCGAGGTGAGAACGGCGACCTTGTGGTGGGCGCGGCAGACGTTCACCGCGCGGCGCAGGGTGCGGGGGTGGGCGACGACGGTCTGGGCGTCCTCCCACGGCATGCCGGCGCGGGCGAACGCCGTGGCGACGGCCGAGACGGCGGGCACCACTTCGACTTCGAGGCCGTGTTCCGGGGCGCGCAGGCTGCGTACGACTCCGAAGAATCCCGGGTCGCCGTCGGCGAGGACCACGGCGCTGCCGCGGTGGCCGGCGATCCGCCGGGCGGCCAGATCGATGGAGCCGAGCCGGATCCGTTCCGCGCCGTGCGGTACCTCGGGCAGGGCGAGATGGTGGGCGGCCCCGGCGACGAGCGTGGCGGCCGAGAGCGCGGAGGTGGCCGCTCGGTCAAGTGGTGAGCCGTCCCAGCCGATCACTGTGACCCGGTCGGCCATCTGTCGTCAGTCTCCTGGGTTGTTGCATGCGGGGCCGGCCGCCCCGGGCGGCCGGGGTGGGATCACCTGGCCGGTGCCGGTGCGGGCGCCGGGCCGGAAGGGTCAGTTCCAGTCGTTGTACGTACCGTATCCACCGGCGTCGGCCAGCTGCTCGGCGACTCCCTCCAGGTCCTCGGGGAGCAGGCCCCAGACGATCAGATCGGTCCTGATGTCGGCCCATCCTCCGTCCTCGGTCTGTGAGCGGGCTATGCGGGCGTTGCGCAGGACTCCCTCGCTGATGCAGCCGAGCTTCTGGGCGACCTGCTGGGAGGCGGTGTTGTCGGCTGCGGTGCGCAGCTCTATCCGCTCGAAGCCCTGGTCGCGGAAGAGCCACTGGGCGAGGGCGAGCACGGACTCGGTGGCGTAGCCCTCGCCGCGCGCCCAGGGTGCGGTGATGTAGGCGGCCTCGGTGGCCAGGGTGCGCCAGTCGGTGTTGCGCAGCCGGACGGAACCGACGAGACGCTGGGTGAGGAACTCCGTGACGGCGAAGACGATGCCGTCGCCCTTGCTGCGCTGCGCGGGAGCGATCCTGCGGACCCAGCGTTCGGCGTCGACCTGGGTGTAGGGGTGGGGTGCCTCGGTCCAGGCGGTGACGAGTTCGTCGTTCATCATCTCGATGTACGCGGGGACGTCGGCCATGTCGAAGGGGCGCAGCACCAACCGATCCGTGCTGATGGAGATGTCCGGAAAGGTGGAAGTCATGCGCAGCTCCATGCCGAAGACCGTGTAAAGGCACAGCATGCAGCATCGGGCGCGCCTTGTGCATGGGCGGGTGGGCGCGACGGAGCCCCGCACACCCGGGCGGGGTGTACGGGGCTTGTCGGACAAGTGCAGCGCGGAGGTCAGGACTTGGCCGCACCGCCGAAGGCGGGGATGACCGAACCCTGGTAGGTGTCCTCGATGAACTTCTTGACCTCGTCGGAGTGGAGGAGCTTCACGAGCTTCTGGACACGGGCGTCCTTCTCGTTGCCCTTCTTCACGGCGATGATGTTGGCGTACGGGTTGCCCTCGGCCTTTTCGATTGCCAGGGCGTCCTTGGCGGGCTTGAGCTTGGCCTCGATGGCGTAGTTGCCGTTGATGACGGCGGCGTCGACGTCGTTCAGGGCGCGGGGGACGGTCGCGGCCTCCAGCTCCTTGAACTTCAGGCCCTTCTTGTCGGTGATGTCGCTCAGCTTGGCGCTGGTGCCGACGCCGTCCTTGAGGCTGATCAGGCCCTTGCCCGCGAGCAGCTGGAGCGCCCGGCCCTCGTTGGTGGTGTCGTTCGGTACGGCGACGGTCTGGCCGGACTTGATGTCGCCCAGGTCCTTGACCTTCTTGGAGTAGAGGCCGAGGGGCTCCAGGTGCACGGTGCCGACGGACACCAGGTGGGTGTCGTTCTTCTTGTTGAAGTCGTCGAGGTAGGGCTGGTGCTGGAAGAAGTTGGCGTCGACCTGGCCGGTCTCGGTGGCGGTGTTCGGCAGGACGTAGTCCGTGAACTCCTTGACCTCCAGCTTGAGGCCGGCCTTCTCCGCCAGGTTCTTCTTGACGAAGTCCAGGATGTCGGCGTGCGGCGTCGGGGACGCGGCGACGACGAGGGCCTTGGAGCTGTCGGCCTTGGCGCCGGTCTCGCTCTTGGACGCCGGGTCGGAGTCCGTGCCGCAGGCGGTGAGGCCGAAGGCGAGGGCGGCGGTGGCGGCGGCAGCTGCGGTGATCTTGATGTTCTTGCGCACGAAGAGTGCCTCTTTCCGGTGGTGATGGTGGTGCGCCCGGACAAGGAGTGCGGGCTTGTGGGGAGGAGAAGTCTCAGGAGGTGGTGCGGCCGCGGCGGGCCAGCAGGCGTACGGCTCCGTCGCCGATCAGCTGGATCACGGTCACGATGACGATCAGCAGCGCGACGGTGATGAGCATGAACTGGTTGTCGAAGCGCTGGAACCCGTAGGTGACGGCCTTGGAACCGAGGCCCTCGCCGCCGACCGCGCCGGCCATCGCGGAGTAGCCGATGAGCACGATGACGGTGGTGGTGACGCCGGAGACGAGGGACGGCAGCGCCTGCGGCAGCAGGACCTTGCGGACGATCGTCGGGATGGATCCGCCCATGGACTGGACGGCCTCGACGAGCCCGTGGTCGACCTCGCGTACCGCCGTCTCGACGAGCCGGGCGAAGAACGGGATGGCGCCGACGGCGAGCGGCACGATCATCGCGGTCGGGCCGATGAAGGTGCCGACGACCCAGGTGGTGAAGGGGATCAGGGCGATCAGCAGGATGATGAACGGCAGCGAGCGGCCGATGTTCACGATCACACCGATGACCTTGTTCACCGGGGTGTTCCGTAGCAGTCCGCCCTTGTCGGTGAGGACGAGCAGGACGCCGAGCGGCAGTCCCACCAGGACGGTGACGACCGCGGACCACAGCACCATGTAGAGGGTGTCGACGGTGCCCTGCGTCAGCAGCGGCTGCATTTCGGACCAGGTCACTTGGCCACCTCCTTGGTGAGCGGTGCGGGGGCGAGTACGGGCTCGTCGTCGACGATCTCGGCCTGCAGGCCCTGCTCGCGCAGGAAGCCGATGGGCACGACGTTCTCCTCGAACCGGCCGGGCAGCTCGATGCGCATCCTGCCGATCTGCTTGCCGCCGACGGTGTCCATCGCGGCACCCAGAATCGATATGTCGATGTTGTACGTACGGGAGAGCTGCGAGATCACCGGCCGGGCTGCGGCCTCGCCGTGGAAGGTGACGTCGACGACCGTGGCGTCGGGCCCCGAGGCGGTGCCGCCGACCGGGAACAGCTCGTGGGCGAGTTCGGAGCCGGGGGTGGCGAGCAGCTCGCCCACGGTGCCGGACTCGACGATGCGGCCCTTCTGCATCAGCGCGGCGGAGTCGCAGACCGTCTTGACGACGTCCATCTCGTGCGTGATGAGCAGGACGGTCAGACCGAGCTGCTGGTTGAGGTCGCGCAGCAGCTGGAGGATGGAGCGGGTGGTCTCGGGATCCAGCGCCGAGGTCGCCTCGTCGGAGAGCAGCACCTTGGGGTCGCCGGCGAGTGCGCGGGCGATGCCGACGCGCTGCTTCTGACCGCCGGAGAGCTGCCCGGGGTACGCCTTGGCCTTGTCGGTGAGGCCGACCAGGCCGAGGAGTTCGAGGGCCTTGCGGGACCGTTCGCGGCCGGAGACGCCGAGGATCTCCAGCGGGAGTTCGACGTTGTCCTGCACGGTGCGGGAGGCCAGCAGGTTGAAGTGCTGGAAGACCATGCCGATGCGGCTGCGCGCCTCGCGCAGTTCCCGGCCGGCCCGGCGGCCCCGGCCCGCGAGGGCCGTGAGGTCCTGGCCGGCCACGGTCACGGTGCCGGATGTGGGGCGCTCCAGCAGATTGACGCAGCGGATCAGGGATGATTTTCCGGCGCCGCTCTGTCCGATGACGCCGTACACCTCACCCTCGCGGACGTGCAGGTCGACGCCGTCCAGAGCGGTGACCTCACGGTCGCGCGACTGGTAGACCTTCGTGAGGCCCGTAGTGGTGATCACAGGGTTTCCGTCACTGTCGAGTGCGCGGCGCGGTGTCCGCCGGGCACGGGGCATTCGTCCGGTGAGACTGTCCGGACGTTCGATCGGACGTTTTCGAGCGGGGGTCTCGGCACGGCCCGGCGCGGTGGTGACCGCGGGGCGATGTGCTCGGGCAGGCTCGGTCCTCGCTTTGGGGCGCGAGGCTCAGGCGGGGGCCCTCAGAAGGCGCGCATTCGACACATACAACGAGCACCGGGCGTCGTGATCGCCTCGGTCGCAAGGATGCGGCTGCTCGTCGTGGTCATGTCCCAAGTAAAACAGACGTAACGTTCCGCTCGAACCGCTTGTCCGAATAGCGGACGGACGTGGATGGTGTTCACGGCCGGTCGGGCCGGCTCCGGATTTTTCCGGCCACAACGCTGTGACCTGCAATGATATGGAAGCCGGGGCATCGGCGGCGACAGCGCCTGCCGGTCCGCGACGGTCCCCGGCTGTGGCCAAGGCCACGGTCGCCCCACAGCAGACCTTCGAACGCATGCCATGGGGGAGCCGGGCCCGTCCACCGGCCAGGAGCGCCCGGGCCCGGGGGCGCACGCGGCGGGCTCCCTGGCCCGTAATACCCTCGGCTCATGCTTGACGCCCTGACGATCGCGGTCGGCGTGGCCGCCCTCGCCCTCGCCGCCTGGTGCGGATTCGCCGCCTACCGGGACCAGCCGACCAAGGACTGGCACTTCATCGGGATGGCCGTGGTCTCGGTGCTGGCGCTGGCGCAGCTGGTGGTGGGGATCGTTCAGCTGGCCCGCGGCGAGCGGCCCGAGCAGGGCATGACCATCTTCATCGCGTATCTGATCGGGGCCTTCCTCGCCGTACCGGCGGCGGGATTCCTGTCGCTGAGCGAGCGGACCCGCTGGGGTTCGGTGACGGTGGCGGCGGGGGCGGTCGTGCTGGCCGTTCTCGAAGTACGGCTCTACGACATCTGGGGAAACTGACCGTGACCGACACCGATAGCACCCCCGCGGCGGACACCGGCGAGAAGAAGCCCTTCGATCTGGGCACCGGCCCGGGCCGGGTACTGGTCTGGTTCTACGGCGTGTTCACCGTGGCGGCGGCGTCCCGTTCGATCGTCCAGATGATCCTGGACTTCGGCAAGGCACCACTGTCCTATGTGCTGTCGGCCGTCGCCGCGCTCGTCTACGGCTTCATCACCTATTCGCTGGTGCGCGGCGGGGAGAAGGCGCGCAGGACGGCGCTGGTGTGCTGCGCCGCCGAGCTCGCCGGGGTGCTGATCGTGGGGACGTGGACGCTGGCCGACCCCTCCGCGTTCGCGGACGCCACCGTCTGGTCGGACTTCGGCGCGGGTTACCTGCTCATCCCGGTGATCCTGCCGGTCACCGGGATGATCTGGCTGCGCCGCGCGAAGACCGTGTAGGCGCCGTCCGGCACGTCAGGCGCTGGTGACGTACGCGGCGGCCGTGGCCTCCTTCTCCAGCAGGATCATCCGGACGCCGTCGTTGCCGGTGGCGTTGCCCACCGGGGCGTATCCCGCGCGGCGGTAGAGCCGCAGATTGCTCTCACTGAGGTGGCCGGTGTGCAGCCGGAAGCGGGTGGCCGACCGCTGGCCGGCGAGTCCGGACTCCGCCGCCCGCAGCAGCCGGGCGCCGAGCCCGTGCCCCTGGAGCCTGGGGTGGACGCAGAGCCGCCCTATCTGTCCGGTGCCGTCCTGATCCGCTGATCCCCGTACCGAACCGACGACTTCGTCGCCGAGCCGCGCCACGAACACCAGGTCCGTGGCGATCTCGGCGCGCAACGAGTCGAGGGTCTGGACGAGCGGGTCGATCCGGTAGTTGCCGTAGAGCTCCGCCTCGCTCTGGAAGCAGAGGTACTGGAGTTTCAAGATCTGTTCGGCGTCTTCCGTGCCCGCCGCCGAGATGATCACGCTCATGCCCATCCGCGCATGCCTCCCGCTCATCTGAACCGCCGGTTGTCTACCGCTCCTTTCCCCGCAGTTCAGGAGCTACAACCTCCGCCGCCAGCATTCTGCGCAGACATCCAAGGCATCGGGAACGGATCGGGCCCAAACTCCCTTGTGACATACCCAACTCCCCTGCGATCTCCCGGTAGGTGGGATCGTTCGGCGCGAGCATCGCGCTCAGCAGGCGGGTGCAGCGCCCCGGGAGCCGGTCCACCGCCGCACGCAGCACCCGGCGTTCGTCGGCGCCGGCGAACGCCCGCTCGGGGCCGTCGGCCGGATCGGGGGCGGTCTCGTCGCGGTAGGGACGTTCGTGCCGGGCGGTACGGCGGGCCCGGCGGGCCTCCCCCCGGACGGTGTCCCGCACCCAGCGGGCGGCGTCCCCCGGTGGGCCGTGCCGTGGCAGCCTCTCCAGCAGACGGAGCCAGACGGCCTGTTCGAGATCGGCGGAGTCGACGGCGGCGCCGGTGGCCGAGGCGGCGGCCTCGGCCCACGCCTCCGCTCTGACCAGCGGATACAGGGTCCGGACGACGGCCTCCGGGGGCGGCGCCGCCGGAAGATCGATAAGCGTCATGCACCCACCCGACGCGCTCCGTCGGCCGCCGGTTGCCGAACCGGGTGAGCACCACCCGACCGGGGCACGCCCCGGCCGGGGTGCTGACGTCCGCGCGCCATCGGCGGCCATCCGCCGGGGCGGACCCGCTACTTGGCCGCGAAGTCCGCCGCCGCGAGCAGCGCCGTGTCCGGGTTGTCGGAGAAGATCCCGTCGATCCCCGTCGCGAAGTACGCGGCGAAGGCGCCGAACGCGTCGCCGTACGCGTTGGGGTCCGTACCGCGCCGGAAGTCGGCGGGCAGGAAGGTGTTCTCGTTGCGCATCGTGTAGGGGTGCAGGATCAGCCCCTGGGCGTGTGCGTCCCGCACCAGGGTGGTGGGCTCGGTGAGCCTGCCGGAGGAGTCCTTGGGGATGATCAGGTCGAGAGTGGGTCCGATGCCCTGGGCGAAGGCCGCCATCCACTTCAGACCGGCGGGCTTCACCAGATCGTCGGTGGTGCGGGGGTCGCCGGTCGCGGTGAAGTCCCAGGGCTGCGTCCCGGCGTCCGAGAGCAGGACGATGCTCGGGGTCGCGACGAGCTTCGCCAGCCGCTGGATGCTGGTGGGTTCGAAGGACTGGAGGATGAGCGGCGACTGGGCGCGGTGGCGGTTGTAGCGGCGCAGCAGCTTGACGAGCCGCTCCTCCAGGGCGAGGCCGAGACCTCGGAAGTAGGTGGGGTGCTTGGTCTCGACGTACAGCCAGATCTGCTTTCCACGCCTGCGGCCCTCGCGGTCGGCCCACTGGAGGACCTCCTCGAAGGTGGGGACCTCCCAGCGGCCGTCGTACAGCGTGTTCTTCTGGCGGTTGCCCGGAATGCGCTCCTTCGCCCGGAGCGTCTTCAGTTCGGCGAGGGTGAAGTCCTCGGTGAACCAGCCGGTGAGCGGGATGCCGTCGACCTTCTTGGTGGTTTTGCGGCTCGCGAATTCGGGGTGCTCGGAGACATCGGTGGTGGCGGTGATGTCGTTCTCGTGGCGGCAGACGAGGTGCCCGTCGCTGGTCGGCACGACGTCCTGCTCGATGATGTGGGCGCCCATGTCGAGGGCCAGCTGGTACGAGCCGAGGGTGTGCTCGGGGCGGTATCCGCTGGTGCCCCGGTGTCCGACGACGGTCGGCACCGGGAGGTCGAGGCGGTGGCCGCCGCCGTGTCCGCCGGACCGTTCGGCGGTGTTCCCGGCAGCCCGGGCCGTCCCGGAGAGGCCGATGGCCGCGGTACCGAGTACCGCCGCTCCCACGCCCATGACGGTCCGTCGTCCGGGGATGGCCTGCTCTCGCTCTGTCATGAATGCTCCTCGCATGTGATGTCCGGCACCTGTCGGGCGATGCCCGAGCGTAGGCAGCGCGGCGGTCCTGACGGCAGCACCTGGGCCAACATGGCGCAAACACACGTCAACACTGCGTATCCAGTGCGTGAACCCGATGTGCGATCAGCGAGTACCCGCGAGTATCGTCCTCACCTGCATGGACCGCTCAATCCGTCGCCAGGCCGGCCCCGGCCACTACACCGGAGGAACCGTTGTCCCGACTCGCACTCATCAAGGCAGTGCTCGGACCGATCCTGCGCCTGATGTTCCGGCCGCGGGTGGAGGGCATCGAGAACATTCCGGGATCCGGGCCGGTGATCCTCGCGGGAAACCACCTGACGTTCATCGACTCGATGATCATGCCGATCTGCTGCGACCGTCCGGTGTTCTTCATCGGCAAGGACGAGTACGTCACGGGCAAGGGGCTCAAGGGCCGGCTGATGGCCTGGTTCTTCACGGGCGTCGGCATGATCCCGGTGGACCGGGACGGTGGCCGCGGCGGTGTCGCGGCGCTGATGACGGGCCGCCGGGTGCTGGAGGAGGGCAAGGCCTTCGCGATCTACCCGGAGGGCACCCGCTCCCCCGACGGCCGTCTCTACCGGGGCCGTACGGGCATCGCGCGGCTGACGCTGATGACGGGTGCGCCGGTCGTGCCGTTCGCGATGATCGGTACGGACAAGCTCCAGCCGGGCGGCTCGGGGCTGCCCCGGCCGGGCAAGGTCACGGTCCGCTTCGGTGAGTCGATGGAGTTCTCGCGCTACGAGGGCATGGACCGCGACCGCTATGTGCTGCGGGCGGTGACGGACTCCGTGATGGCCGAGGTGATGCGGCTGTCCGGCCAGGAGTACGTCGACATCTATGCGACGAAGGCGAAGGCCGCCTGAGCCCCGCCCAGGACACAGAACGCAGGACACCGCGAAGGGCCCGTACCCCGGTTGGGGGTACGGGCCCTTCCGCATGTCGGTTCCACCCGTACGGCTCAGGGCCGGTGCCGTACGGGCGTTCACCATGACGTCCTATTCGTGCACGATGCCTTCCTCCAGCTCCTGGCCGCGCAGCAGGAACCAGGCCGCGACCGCGGTCGCCACCAGGACGGCCGCGCCGAAGACCGAGGCGAGCCGCAGGCCGTCGACGAACGCGTCCTGGGCGGCCGAGACCAGCGCGGTGCCCTGCTGCCCGGGCAGCACCTTGGCCGCTTCGACGGCGCCCCCCAGTGATTCGTGGGCGGCCGTGGAGACCGGCCCCGGGACCCCGGCCGGAGTGGCGAAGTCCTGATAGACGCCGGTGACGATGGAGCCGAGCAGGGCGATACCGAGGGCCGCGCCGAGCTCGTACGCCGTCTCGGAGACCGCGGACGCCGCGCCCGCGTGCTCCTTCGGGACGCTGGAGAGGATCACGTCGGAGGTCACGGTGAAGGCGAAGCCCGCACCCACACCCACGACCAGCAGGAGAGCGCCGATCAGCGGATAGGCCGTGTCCTTGTGGATCGCGGCGACCGCGGCCAGCGCCAGGCCGATCCCCCCGAGCCCTCCGGCCACCACGGACCGCACCGTGAAGCGGCGGGCGGTGACGCCGGCCAGCAGACCCGCGGTGACCGCGCCGACGGCCGCGGGCAGTTCGGCGAGGCCCGCCTCCAGCGGTCCGCGGCCCTGGACCAGTTGCAGGAACTGGGAGAGGAAGAAGACCAGGCCGGAGAGGCCGAGGATGGTCAGCAGATCGGCGAGCACGGCCCCGGAGAAGCCCCGGTGGTGGAAGAGCCGCATGTCCAGCAGGGGCGCGGGGAGCCGGAACTGCCGGCGTACGAACCAGACGAGCGCGGCCACTCCCCCGACGCCGGCGAGCGCGACCGGCCAGCTCCCGCCGTGCGCCGCCAGCTCCTTGATGGCGTACACGACTCCGATCATGCCGACGAGCGAGAGCCCCACGCTGGTCACGTCCCACGGTCCGGGCGCGGGGTTCTTCGACTCGGGGATCATCTTGATCCCGACGGCGACGAGCACGGCCATCACCGGCAGGTTGATCAGGAAGACCGAGCCCCACCAGAAGTGCTCGAGGAGGAAACCGCCGACGACGGGCCCGACGGCCGCGCCGGCCGAGGCCATCGCCCCCCAGATGCCGATGGCGAGGCTCCGCTCGCGTGCGTCGTGGAAGAGGTTGCGGATCAGGGCGAGGGTGGACGGCATCAGAGTGGCGCCGGCCACGCCGAGCAGAGCCCGCGCCAGGATCATCATCTCCGGCGTCGTCGCGTAGGCGTTGAGCACCGAGACCGCGCCGAAGGCGGTGGCCCCGCAGAGCAGCAGCTTCTTGCGGCCGATGCGGTCACCGAGGCTGCCCATGGAGACCAGGAGCCCTGCGATGACGAAGGAGTAGACGTCACCGATCCAGAGCAGCTGGGTGCCGGACGGCTTGAGGTCCTCGGTGAGGAACGGCGTGGCGAGGCCGAGGACGGTCGCGTCGACGGCCACCAGCAGCACCGCGAGCACGAGCACGGACAGCGCGATCCACCGCCCGGGGCGACGCACATCGATCGGAGGCTCCGGCTGCTGTTCCCTGCTGCTCATTGCTCCACGCTCCGGCGTGCGCCGCCGAGCAGCAACTCGACGATCATGTACTGGAAGTCCTGTGCGGCCACCCGGCCCACCTGCACGGCCCAGGCACCGGTGCCGATGAGCCCGTAGAGGGCCTCGGTCAGCCAGGCCGGGGTCAGGTCGATGCGGAATTCGCCGCGCTCCTGGCCACGCCGGAAGAAGGCGGAGACCCGTGCGTCCAGCCGGTCCCAGCCCTCGTTCAGCTCGTCGCCCTCGAAGAGCTGGTTCTCGGTGACGAGGAAGGAGAGCAGCCCGGCGCTCGGCTCGACGGCCGCGACGAAGCGGCGCAGCGCCTCCTGCGAGGTGCCCCGGTCGAGCTCCGCGGCGTCGAGTGCCGCTTCGAACTCCTGGATTCCCAGCTCCTCCAGCGCCCTGACCAGGGCGTCCCGTCCCGCGAAGTGGCGGTGCAGGGTGGCGCGGCCGATGCCCGCGGCCCTGGCGACCTCGTCCATGGTGGCGGTCGACTTGCGGGTCAGCAGAGCGGCGGCGCTGCGCAGCACCTGCTCACGATCAAGAGTCATGAGACGACACTAACCCATTTGAGACATCATCGTCTCACGCGGATAGTCCGGCCCGCCGCGCATACATTTCGGAGCGGACGAGTTCGAGCAGACGACCCGTCCAGTTGCGGCCGCGGCCGGCGTTGTCACCCCAGAAGAGGGAGTCGCCCTCGTCGTAGACGAGGGTGGCGTCGCCGGTTGCCAGCAGGATCTCCGCCAGGTCGGGATGCTGCGTGTACTTGGCGCGCAGCAGCGTGGTCATCACGGCGGTCCGGGCGTGCGCCCAGCCTTCGCGCTGGGTGGCACGCCGGGCCAGCTGACGGGCCGCGTACGAGGTGTCGGCCACCGCGACGGCGGCCCGCACGGCGGAGTCCGTCACCGACAGGGCCCAGTAGGCGTGGATGACCGACGCGTAGGTGGTGCCGTCGATCTCGACGGGCGCCGGGTAGTCCCCGCGCAGAGCCACCGTGCCCGGGTCGTCGAGCCGCTTCTGCGGATACGACCGGTACAGATGGACCGCCGGCGCGTAAGGCGTCGGCGGCTCGTCCGCGGGAACGCGCAAGGGATGTGCGGCGGCCTCCCGGGCCCGCTCCTCGAAGTAGCCGACGGCCTCGTCGTACACCTCCTGCGAGACGACGCCCCCGGGCCGGTCCTCCGGTGCACCGCCCGGCCCGGCCACCAGCACCTGGAGCGGACGGTCCTTGCGGTCCATGTCACCCAGCGCGTAGCGCCGCCGGGTCTCGGGGATCGCGAGATAGGCGGCGCGCGCGGCGGCGCGGTTCTCCTCGGTCCGGTCGGCGAGAAAGACGTCGACGGCGGCCATGCACCGGCCTGTCGAGTCGGGGCGGCCGTTCAGCTCATCGACGGTGTCCCGCACTTCGGCGAGCAGCAGCTCGGGGGTGAGCTGGGCCCACGGTTCGGAGAACCTCCATGCGGCCAGGTCGTGGGCCGAAGCCCGGGCACCGTCCGGGAGCTCGGTCGCCACCCAGCCGGAACGCAGTTTCTGCTCGAACTCGTCGAGGGTGACCAGGCCCCAGCAGTCGATGAGCCCGTCGGCGTAGATGAAGAGGTCTGTGAGAAAGAACGTCCCACCGTTGCAGATGAAGGCGTGACGCCAGGTCCCGGGTATGCGGAGGCCGTCGGCCTTGCGGTGGGTGATTCGGTTACCGACCATCCCGCCATTGTGCTGGGCGGGAAGGGAGCGCACGATGGGCTCGCCTCACGGGCGGGAGGTCCGGACGGTCACGAACCCACTCCTTGCCACTTTCAACTTATAGCGCATGGGGGGACTTGCGGCAAGGCCCCCGTCATGGCGCAGAATCATCGGTCCAGGGCTGAATTCTGCGAACGGGGATCATCGAGTGGGTGTGCTGTTGCCGGCGTACGGGTCGTGCGGGACTGCCGGACCGCCGGAGAGGCCGCTCATGCCCGGGTGAGCCGCACGGAGCCGCCCAGCAAGCCCCCCCATACACGAGAACCCGTAAACCCCGACGCCCGCCCTGTGACCGGCGACGACCACCGGGCCACCGCAGACGGAGCATCGCCTGTCGTGACCGCCGGACACGTCGCCCGGGTCCGGGCGCCCTGCCGCGCGCACCGACCGCAAGCGGCCCCAGATCGGAGCTGATGACGTGAATCCCCTGACCACCAGTGCGTTCGCCCTTCCCGACCGCCTCTCCCCCAAAGCCGACCCGGCGCTGATCGGGAGCGACGAGCAGCACTTCACGGCCATCGCCGAGTGCCTCGACGCGTCGATCACCGAGCTGACCGAACGCCTCGCCGCCGAGCGCAGAACACCCGGTGGCGCAGGCCGCCAGGCAATGGACCGGGACGTGGAGATCCACCGGCTGACCGCGCGGCTGCGCGCGCTGCGCCGCTTCGGTCTCGACCTGTGCCTCGGGCACATGGTCGCCGAGGACGGCTCCGAGCCCATGTACATCGGCCGGCTCGGCCTCACGGACAGCGAGGGCCGCCGGCTGCTCGTCGACTGGCGCTCCCCGGCGGCCGAGCCGTTCTTCGGAGCCACCCACGCCAACCCGATGGGGCTGGCGAGCCGCCGCAGGTACCGCTGGACCCGTGGCCGGATCAGTGACTACTGGGACGAGGTGTTCACGGCGGACGGGTTCGCCGGGCACGCCGCACTCGACGACCAGTCCGCGTTCATCGCCAGCCTGGGCAGCAACCGGTCGGCGCGGATGCGGGACGTGCTCGGCACCATCCAGGCCGACCAGGACGCCATCATCCGCGCGGGGTCCCGCGGGGCCCTCGTCGTCGACGGCGGTCCCGGCACCGGCAAGACCGTGGTGGCGCTGCACCGATCCGCCTATCTCCTGTACTCCGACCCGCGCCTGGGCCACCGGCGCGGCGGGGTGCTGTTCGTCGGCCCGCACCAGCCCTACCTGGGCTATGTCGCCGACGTCCTGCCCAGCCTCGGCGAGGAGGGTGTGCAGACCTGCACGCTGCGCGACCTCGTCGCCGAAGGAACCGCCGCGGCGGTCGAGGCCGATCCGGAGGTGGCCCGGCTGAAGTCGTCCGCGGAGCTGGTGAAGGCGGTCGACGCGGCCGCCCGGTTCTACGAGGAGCCGCCCGCCAAGGGGATGACGGTCACCACCCACTGGTCCGACATCTGGCTGAGCCCGGGCGACTGGGCCGTGGCCTTCGAGGCGGCGGAGCCCGGCACCCCGCACAACGAGGCGCGGGACCAGGTCCGGGAGGAGCTGCTCACGATCCTGGTCGACAAGCACGAGGGCGATGTCACGGACGAGGTGCTCCGCAAGTCGCTGCTGAAGAACCGGGAGCTGCTGACGACCTTCGACCGCGCGTGGCCCCTCCTCGAAGCGGCCGACGTGGTGGGGGACCTGTGGTCGGTCCCCGCCTATCTGCGCAGGTGCGCCCCCTGGCTCAGCCGTGCCGAGGTGTCCCTGCTGCAGCGCGCGGACCCCCAGGCCTGGACGGTGTCCGACCTGCCGTTCCTGGACGCGGCACGGCAGCGGCTGGGTGACCCCGAGGCGTCGCGGCGCAGCCGCCGGCGCCAGGCCACGCTCGCCGCCGAGCGCGAGCACATGTCCAAGGTCATCGACACGCTGCTCCAGGCGGACGACGACGGTGAGGGTGCCGTCACGATGCTGCACGGCCAGGACCTGCAGGAGGCTCTCGTCGACGGAAGCGCGGTGCCCGGCACCGAACCGGATCTGCTCGCGGGCCCGTTCGCGCACGTCGTCGTGGACGAGGCCCAGGAGCTGACCGACGCCCAGTGGCAGATGCTGCTGATCCGCTGCCCGTCCGGGAGCTTCACCATCGTCGGGGACCGCGCCCAGGCCAGGCACGGGTTCACCGAGTCGTGGCAGGAACGGCTGAGGCGGATCGGGCTCGACCGGATCAACCTGGCCTCTCTGAGCATCAACTACCGGACGCCGGAGGAGATCATGGCGGAGGCCGAGCCGGTGATCCGGGAGGTGCTCCCGGACGCCAACGTGCCGGCGTCCATCCGCAGCAGCGGCCTGCCCGTCGTGCACGGGTCAACCGCGGAGCTGGAATCGGTCCTGGAAACCTGGCTCGCCGCCCATGCCGACGGGATCGCCTGCGTCGTCGGCGATCCCACGTTCCGGCCGACGGCCCGCGTGCGGTCGCTGTCTCCGGAGCTGACGAAGGGACTGGAGTTCGACCTGGTCGTCCTGATCGACCCGGAGACGTTCGGCGAGGGCATCGAGGGCGCGGTCGACCGCTATGTCGCGATGACCAGGGCGACCCGGCAGCTCGTCATCCTCACGACGCCCTGACGCCGCTCCTCGCGCCGTGCCGGGCCCTGCGCCGCCTCAGTCGTTGAGGAGCGTCAGGTCGAGGCCGGGCAGCCGGGCGGGGTCGTCGATCACGAACAGTTCGACGACCCTCCCGCGCTCGATGGTGAACGTCATGACCGAGAAGTGCTGCCCGTCGCGCTCCGCGACGACGGCCGGAGCTCCGTCGACCAGCGCGAACCGCGCCGACCTGGAGAACGGCGCGAACATGATCGCCCGCCGGGCCACGTTCGCCGCGCCGCGCACCAGCGTGGGGGCCTCGGTGGCGCTGCCGTCGGACCGGACCACGACGTCGGGGTCGAGCACGGCGACGAGCGCGTCGAAATCCCCGCTGCGGGCCGCGGCCAGGAAGGCATCGACGACCTCACGGCGACGGACCGCGCCCGGGTCGGGCACCGGGTCGACGCCCTGCACCCGGCGGCGGGCCCGGCTGGCGAGCTGCCGGGCCGCGGCCGGGGTGCGGTCCACGATGCGGGCGATCTCGTCGAACGGCACGGCGAACATGTCGTGCAGCACGAACGCCAGCCGCTCGGCCGGGTCGAGCGTTTCGAGGACCACGAGCATCGCCAGGCCCACCGATTCGGCGATCAGCGCCTGCTGCTCCGGGTCGCCGCCGGGCTCCGGACCCAGCACCGGACCGGGCCCGGACGGGCCGGGCACCACCCCGGAGGCCTCGGTCTCCAGGGGCTCCTCGCGACGGGCCCGGCGTGAGCGCAGCATGTCGAGACAGACCCGCCCGACCACGGTCGTCAGCCAGCCGCCCAGGTTCCCGATCGCCGCGCTGTCGGACCGGCCGAGCCGGATCCAGGCCTCCTGGACCGCGTCCTCCGCCTCGTTCGTGGAGCCGAGCATCCGGTACGCCACGGCCTTCAGATGGGTCCGGTTCTCCTCGAAGCGTGCCGCCAGGAACTCGATCTCGTCCACAGCCGTCCTCCTGCGTCAGGTGCCGTCACAGCACTGACGCGGCAAACCCGTCCGATGTGACCGCCCTGCCCCCTTGCCCGGGCGCCCCGGGGCTCAGCTCCAGGGCAGCGTCGCCCGGTGCCGCCAGTAGGCCTCCGGCTCCTCCACCAGTGCGTCCAGCCGGGCGCGCCGCTCCTCGTCGAGGCCGAGGACGGCCGCGTGGAGGTTGCCGGACAGCTGGGTGACGGTCGCGGCGCCGGAGAGCACGACCCCGGCCCACGGCTGGTGCAGCACCAGCGCCAGGGCAACCGCGTCGCTCCCCAGTCCCTCCTCCGCCGCGATCTCCCGCACCACGGCGGGGGCATCCGTGCCCGCGAGCCGGCCGTTGGCCATGCCCTCCTTGACGATCACGGTGAGTCCGGCGGCATGGGCCTCGGCCAACGCCGGTCCGGCCGAGGTCTCCAGCGCGTTGTAGGTCGCCTGGACGGTACGGAAGAGGGGCTCGCCGTCGACGGTGACGGCCAGGGCGGCCCGGATGGCATCGGCCTGCGCGGGCCCGCTGGTGGAGAGGCCGACACTGACCCCCTCGGCGGCGAGCGCGGCGAGGCGGGCCTGCAGCTCCTTGTCCGTCAGGGCCGAGCTGTCCGCGGTGACGGAGTGGATCTGGTAGAGGTCGAGCCGGTCACCGAGCAGCGCGGCGGTCTCGGCACGCTGGCGCTCGTACGTGGCGAGGCTGTGGTCCTTGACCTCGTGCGCCTCGGCGTCGACGGTCCAGTCGGCGGTGTAGGTGTAGCCCCACTTGCTCCCGATGACGACGTCGGTCACCTCCGGCCGTGCCGTCAGCCAGTCCGCGAGGAACTCCTCGGAGCGGCCGTAGGAGCGGGCCGCGTCGAAGTAGCGGACGCCCTGTGCGTAGGCGGCGTCGAGCAGTTCGTGGGTGCGGGCGCGCAGCGCGTCGACGGTGCGCTCGTCCGGCAGGTCGCGGTCACGGTGGAGATTGATGTAGCCGGGCCTGCCGACCGCTGCCAGGCCGAGCCCGATGTGGGCGGTCGGGGTGGTGGTGCCGGCCAGTCGGGCGAAAGGCATCGCGGGCTCCTCGTGTTCGGTGGGGCAACGCGGCCGGGGCCGTCCTGCCCCGGCCTGCCGCACAGGTCATGGTGTTGCACCTGCCCGGACCCGGCCCGGGCAGGCCCCACCGGACCAACGTAGCCCGCGATGCCCGTCCGGCTACTTGCGGGCCGCGGCCCAGGCGTGCTGTGTCGCGAGGTCCTCCTTGACCTCGGCCAGCTGGACGGCGACCGCGGAGGGTGCGGTGCCGCCGCGGCCGTTGCGGGAGGCCAGCGCGCCGGCCACGTCGAGGACCGTGCGGACCTCGGGCGTGAGGTGCTCGGAGATCTTCGCGAACTGCTCGTCGGTCAGCTCGTCGAGCTCGATGCCGTGCCGCTCGCACTCCTTGACGCAACTGCCGGCGACCTCGTGGGCGACCCGGAACGGCACGCCCTGCTTGACCAGCCACTCGGCGATGTCGGTGGCGAGCGAGAAACCGGCCGGGGCCAGCTCCTCCATGCGCTCGCGGTTGACGGTGAGCGTGGCCATCATGCCGGTGAAGGCGGGCAGCAGGACCTCCAGCTGGTCGCAGGAGTCAAAGACCGGCTCCTTGTCCTCCTGGAGGTCGCGGTTGTACGCGAGCGGCAGGGCCTTCAGCGTGGCCATCAGCCCGGTGAGGTTGCCGATGAGCCGTCCCGACTTGCCCCGTGCCAGTTCGGCGATGTCGGGGTTCTTCTTCTGCGGCATGATCGACGAGCCGGTGGAGAAGGCGTCGTGGAGGGTGACGAAGGAGAACTCCTTCGTGTTCCAGATGATGATCTCCTCGGCGATCCGGGAGAGGTTGACGCCGATCATCGCGGTGATGAACGCGAATTCGGCGACGAAGTCCCGCGAGGCCGTGCCGTCGATGGAGTTGGCCACCGAGCCGCGCTCGAAGCCGAGGTCGGCCGCGACCGCCTCCGGGTCGAGGCCGAGCGACGAGCCGGCGAGTGCGCCCGAGCCGTACGGGGACACGGCGGTCCGCTCATCCCACTGGCGCAGCCGCTCGGCGTCCCGGGAGAGGGGCTGCACATGGGCCAGGACGTGGTGGGCGAAGAGCACCGGCTGGGCGTGCTGGAGGTGCGTACGGCCGGGCATGGCCACGTCCGGGTGGGCCTCGGCGAGGCCGACCAGGGCGTCCTGCAGCTCGGCGACGAGGCCGCCGATGATCCGGGCGTGATCGCGCAGGTACATCCGGAAGAGCGTGGCGATCTGGTCGTTGCGGGAGCGTCCGGCCCGCAGCTTGCCGCCGAGGTCGGGACCGAGCCGCTCCAGCAGACCGCGCTCCAGTGCGGTGTGGACGTCCTCGTCGGCGATCGTGCCGGTGAACGAGCCGTCCGCGACATCCGCCTCCAGCTGGTCGAGGCCGGCGGTCATCCGCTTCAGCTCGTCCTCGGTGAGCAGACCCGCCTTGTTGAGGACCCTCGCGTGGGCGCGGGAGCCGGCGATGTCGTACGGCGCGAGGCGCCAGTCGAAGTGGACGGACGCGGACAGCCTGGCCAGCGCCTCGGCCGGACCGTCGGCGAAACGGGCGCCCCAGAGGCGTACGTCGCTGTTGCCGTTGCCGTTGCTCACTGCGTGCTCCTCGGAAGAACAAGGGGGTGGATGTGCGACCGCCTCCCCGCGCGGGCGGCCGGGGAGGCGGTGACGTAACGGGGCGGGGTCAGACCAGGTCACGCTTGGCCGCGATCTTCGACGAGAGGCCGAAGATCTCGATGAAGCCCTGTGCCTTGGACTGGTCGAAGGTGTCACCGGAGTCGTAGGTGGCGAGGTTGAAGTCGTACAGCGACTCGCTGGACCGACGGCCGGTGACGACGGCGCGGCCGGCGTGCAGGGTCATCCGGATGTCGCCGGTGACGTGCTGGTTGGCCTCGTTGATGAAGCCGTCCAGGGCGCGCTTGAGCGGGGAGTACCACAGGCCGTCGTAGACCATCTCGCCCCAGCGCTGCTCGACCTGCCGCTTGTAGCGGGCCAGTTCGCGCTCGACGGTGACGTTCTCCAGCTCCTGGTGGGCGGTGATCAGCGCGATCGCGCCCGGTGCCTCGTACACCTCACGGGACTTGATGCCCACGAGCCGGTCCTCGACCATGTCGATCCGGCCGATGCCCTGGCCGCCCGCCCGCTCGTTGAGCTGCTGGATGGCCTGGAGCACCGTGACCGGCCTGCCGTCGATGGCGACCGGCACGCCCTCCTTGAAGGAGATGACGACCTCGTCGGCCTCGCGCGGGGTGGCGGGGTTCGCGGTGTACTCGTAGATGTCCTCGATCGGCGCGTTCCAGATGTCCTCCAGGAAGCCCGTCTCGACGGCGCGTCCGAAGACGTTCTGGTCGATGGAGTACGGGGACTTCCTGGTGGTCGCGATCGGGAGGTTCTTCTCCTCGCAGAAGGTGATCGCCCTGTCCCGGGTCATCGCGTAGTCGCGGACTGGGGCGATGCACTTCAGGCCGGGGCCGAGCGCGGAGATGCCGGCCTCGAAGCGGACCTGGTCGTTGCCCTTGCCGGTGCAGCCGTGGGCGACGACTCCGGCGCCGTGCTTCTCGGCGGCGGCGACCAGGTGCTTGACGATGGCCGGCCGGGAGAGCGCCGAGACCAGCGGATAGCGGTCCATATAGAGGGCGTTGGCCTTGATCGCCGGGAGGCAGTACTCCTCGGCGAACTCGTCCCTGGCGTCGGCGACCTCGGCCTCGACGGCACCGCAGGCGAGCGCGCGCTTACGGATGACGTCGAGGTCCTCGCCGCCCTGGCCGACGTCCACCGCGACGGCGATGACCTCGGCGCCCGTCTCCTCGGCGATCCAGCCGATGGCGACGGAGGTGTCCAGGCCGCCCGAGTAGGCGAGTACGACGCGCTCTGTCACGGGTTTCTCCTTACGGTCCAGTCGCTGACAGGTATAACTATGCGTTCCTCCGTATGGTTTGTCAAAGTTGCAGGTGAGAGAAGTCGCGGAGGCCGCGTGTGAGCGCGGATAATGCGTGGGCAGGACTCCTTTGCCGCGTCTAGCATCGGCCCCCTGCACGGCACACACACGGGGGCGGCCATGACCACGGACCACGAAGCGGCGGAACGACTGGCCCGCGGGCTCCCGCTCCGGGAGGCACTGGACTGCTCTTCGGCACAGTCCTGGGCGGCACTCGACCTCGGGGTGCGCGTCCTGGCGTGGGAGTCTCCGCACCTGTTGCCGGCGCACGACCGGCCGGCCGGCCGGCGGCTGCGGTGGGAATGGGGCGCACCGCTGCGGTCCGTCCGCCTGCGCAGCCCCTCCCCGGGCGAGAGCGAGCTGGCCCTCGCGCTGTGTCATCCGGACGGCAGGATCCGTGAGGCGGCCCTCGGCCAGGCAGCCGGGGTCCCGGCCCTGGTGCCACTCGTGATCGTCCGGTGCGCGGACTGGGCCGGGCCGGTACGCGAGCGGGCCCGGACCCTGTTGGCACAGGTGCCCCCAGCGGCTCTCGCGCCATGGGCGGAGCTGGTGGTGCTGCTGTCCCGGCGCGGTCAGGGCGGCTTCGCCCTGGACCTGCTCGGACAGGCGCTGCGCGAGGGGCCCGCCGAGCGGGTGGAGACGCTGCTCGTGAGCGGCGACCGCGCCACCCGCCGGTTCGCCCACCGCATCGCTCTGGACCGCCGGCTCCTCACGCCGGTCCGGCTGGCCCGGATCGCCGCGGGCTGCGACGACGCGACGCTGCAGGACCTGTGCGCGGACGAGGCGATGGCCACGATGGGCGGACAGGACCACAACGAGGTACTGGTCACGCTTCTGACGGCCCGTGCACCGAGGGTGCGGGCCGCGGGAGTCACCGCGCTGCGCCGCACCGGGCGGCACGACGAGGCACGGCGCTTCCTCGCGGACCGTTCGGGCGTCGTCCGGGCCTGTGCCCGCTACGTGCTCCGGCAGGGCGGGACCGATCCGCTCCCCCTGTACCGGTCGATGTGCGCCGCTCCGGCCGAACACCCCGGGGCCTGCGCGGGGCTCGGCGAGTGCGGGGTACAGGCGGACGCCGCACTGCTGTGGCCGCTGCTGGCCCATCCGCTTCCCGCCGTCCGCCTCCACACGGTCGCCGGTCTGCGCGCACTCGACGCGGTCACCCGCGAAGGGCTGACACCCCTGCTCGACGACCCGTCGTCCGCCGTCGTCCGGGCTGCCACCCGGGCGCTGCTGCCGGACGCGGCGGGCTTCTCGCGGCAGTGGCTGTGCGACCGGGCGGCGGCGGACCGGCCGCGTCCGGTGCGGGTGGCGGCTCAGCGGCTGCTGCGCGCGGCCGGCCACACCTGCCCCAGCGGCTGAAATACCCCTGCCCCTCCGGAAGCCGGGACAGATAATCGAACGCATGGGAAAGACGTACGAACGCATCGACGGACGGCTGCGAACCTTCATCGAGGAGCAGCACATCTTCTTCACGGCGACCGCGCCACTGGACGGCGACGGCACGGTCAATCTCTCCCCCAAGGGCGTCAGCGGCTCCTTCGTGGTGCTGGACGAACTGCGGGTGGCGTATCTGGACTTCGCCGGGAGCAACGCGGAGACGGTCGCCCACCTCCGCGAGAACGGCCGGATCACACTGATGTGGTGCGCCTTCCAGGGACCGCCGACCATCGTGCGGGTGCACGGCACCGGGGAGGCGGTCCTCCGTGACGATCCCCGTTTCGCCGAGCTCCTCGGGCGGTTCGGCGCGGTCGACCACACCCTGCACGGGCTGCGGGCGATCATCGTGGTGACGGCCCGGCTGATCCGGGACAGCTGCGGGTACGCGGTCCCCTTCATGTCGTACGACGAGGACCGGCCGCTGCACGCCAAACGCTTCGCGCGTGACGACGACGCCTCGCTCAGCGCCTACTTCGGGAAGAAGGAGCACATCGCCACCAGCATCGACGGGCTGCCGGGGCTGCCGCTCCCGCTGCCCGCCCTGCCGCCCGTGCGGTGAGCGGTTGGGCCGTACGGAGCAGGCGGGCGGGTGGCACCGCGCGGGCCGGTCTACGGTCCGGGTCATGCGCAGATGTCTGGTGGCCTGTTCGGTCCTGCTCGCTCTCGCCGCCCTGACCGGGGCCCGGCCCCCGGCGGACCCGCCGCTGCCGCAGCGGCTGGCCGACACGGGTGGCGGCTCCCAGCTGATCACCGCCGAGGCCTCCTCCACAGGGGCCACCACGGGCACGGTCACCTGGTGGAACCTGCGCTCGGGACAGTGGGTGGCAGCCGGTTCGGCGCCTGCCCGCTTCGGGGCGAACGGGCTGACCGAGGGCAGCTCGCGCGAGCAGGGCACCGACACCACGCCCACCGGCCTGTACGACCTGCCGTACGCCTTCGGGGTGGCGGCGGCCCCGCCCGGCACCCGCTATCCCTACCGCCGGGTCCACGAGGGCTCCTGGTGGTGCGAGGACAACGCGGCGCGTGCGTACAACCGGTGGGTGGAGCCGCGGCCCGCCGACTGCCGGGCGGCCGAGGCCGAGCATCTGATCACCTACCCGTCGCAGTACGTCCGGGCCCTGGTCGTGGGATTCAACTACCACCGCCCGGTGCACGGCCGGGGCGCCGGAATCTTCCTGCACGTCAACGGGCGTGGTGCGACCGCCGGTTGTGTCTCCGTACCGGCGGCCGCGATGGACCGGATTCTCGGCTGGGCCGATCCGGCCCGTCGTCCGCACCTCGCGATCGGGACCGGATCGGGCCCGACCGCGATCACCCGCTACTGACCGCCGCCGGCCTTCAGCGGTCGTTCTGCGCGAGCCGCAGCAGGTGGTCGGCGAGCGCCTGTCCGCCCGCCGGGTCACGGCTGATCAGCATCAGCGTGTCGTCCCCGGCGATGGTGCCGAGGATGTCGTGCAGTTCGGCCTGATCGATGGACGAGGCGAGGAACTGCGCGGCGCCCGGCGGGGTGCGCAGCACGACGAGGTTGGCCGAGGCCTCCGCCGAGATGAGCAGTTCGGCCGAGAGGCGACGCATCCGCTCCTCCTTGGCGGAGCCGCCCAGCGGTGCGTGCGGGGTGCGGAAACCGCCCTCGCTCGGCACCGCGTAGATCAGCTCGCCGCCGGTGTTGCGGATCTTCACCGCACCCAGCTCGTCCAGATCCCGGGAGAGCGTCGCCTGGGTGACGCTCAGCCCGTCGTCGCTGAGGAGCTTGGCCAACTGGCTCTGGGAGCGCACCGGCTGCCGGTTCAGGATGTCCACGATCCGGCGGTGGCGGGCCGTGCGGGTCTGCGGCACGGACGGCCCGCCGTGCTCGGATTCCTGCGCCTCGGTCATCGTCGTCGCCTCATTCTCCGGAACGTCATTCTCCGGATCGTCCGTATGCCGCGTCGAGCGCTCCGGGCAGCGCCTGGAGGAATGCGTCCACCTCCGCGTCACCGATGATCAGCGGCGGCATCAGCCGTACGACATCGGGTGCGGGTGCGTTCACCAGGAGTCCGGCTCCCTGAGCCGCCTGCTGCACCTGGGGCGCGAGGGGCTCGGTGAGCACGATACCCAGCAGCAGGCCGGAGCCCCGGACATGGGAGACCAGGGGGTGTCCCAGACCCTCCACGCCCTCCCGGATCCGCTCGCCGAGCCGCTTCACGTCGTCCAGCGCCCCGTCGGCGGCCAGCGTGTCCAGGACCGCCAGACCGGCGGCGCAGGCGACCGGGTTGCCGCCGAACGTCGTGCCGTGCTGGCCGGGTTCGAACAGGTCGGCGGCTGCGCCGAACGCCACCGTGGCGCCGATCGGCAGTCCGCCGCCGAGCCCCTTGGCGAGGGTCACCACATCGGGCTCCACGCCCTGGTGCTGCTGGTGCTCGAACCAGGTGCCGCACCGGCCGATACCGGTCTGCACCTCGTCGAGGACGAGGAGGGTGCCGGTGGCGCGGGTGATCTCCCGGGCCGCCTCCAGATAGCCCTTGGGCGGGACGACCACACCGTTCTCGCCCTGGACCGGCTCGATGATCAGCAGCGCGGTGTCGGTGGTCACCGCGGCCCGCAGCGCCTCGGCGTCCCCGTACGGGACATGCGTGACGTCACCCGGCAGCGGGGCGAAGGCCTCACGCTTCTTCGGCTGGCCGGTGAGCGCGAGGGCGCCCATGGTCCGGCCGTGGAAGGCGCCGTCGGTGGCGACCATGTGGGTACGCCCGGTCAGCCGGCCGATCTTGAACGCCGCCTCGTTGGCCTCGGCGCCCGAGTTGGAGAAGTAGACCCTGCCGGAGCGGCCGAAGAGCTGGAGCAGCCGTTCGGCGAGCGCGACGGGCGGCTCGGCGATGAAGAGGTTGGAGACATGGCCGAGGGAGGCGACCTGGGCGGAGACGGCCTCGACGACGGCGGGGTGTCCGTGGCCCAGCGCGTTCACCGCGATGCCGCCGACGAAGTCGAGGTACTCGGTGCCGTCGGCGTCCCACACGCGGGCGCCCTCACCGCGGACGAGGGACAGCTTCGGGGTGCCGTAGTTGTCCATCAGCGCGGCCTGCCAGCGCTGCGAGAGCTCTGCGTTGGTCATGCTTCCCCCTGTGCGTCGGGCACGACCATCGTGCCGATTCCCTCGTCGGTGAAGATCTCCAGCAGGATCGAGTGCTGGACCCGCCCGTCGATGACCCGGGCGGTCTCGACGCCGTTGCGCACGGCGTGCAGACAGCCCTGCATCTTGGGGACCATTCCGCTGGAGAGCTCCGGCAGCAGCTTCTCCAGCTCGGTGGCGGTGAGACGGCTGATCACGTCGTCGCTGTTGGGCCAGTCCTCGTAGAGGCCCTCGACGTCGGTGAGGACCATCAGCGTCTCCGCGTTCAGCGCGGCGGCGAGCGCGGCGGCGGCGGTGTCGGCGTTGACGTTGTAGACGTGGTTGTCCTCCGCCGAACGGGCGATGGAGGAGATGACGGGGATACGGCCGTCGTCCAGCAGCGCCTGGATGGCTCCGGTGTCGATCGCGGTGATCTCGCCGACCCGGCCGATGTCGACGGCCTCGCCGTCGATCACCGGCCGGTGCTGGGTCGCGGTGATGGTGTGGGCGTCCTCACCGGTCATGCCGACAGCGAGCGGACCGTGCTGGTTGAGCAGGCCCACGAGCTCACGCTGGACCTGGCCGGCGAGGACCATCCGTACGACGTCCATCGCCTCGGGCGTGGTCACGCGCAGCCCGGCCTTGAACTCGCTGACCAGGCCCTGCTTGTCGAGCTGGGCGCTGATCTGCGGGCCGCCGCCGTGCACGACGACGGGCTTGAGGCCGGCATGCCGCAGAAAGACGACGTCCTGCGCGAAGGCCGCCTTCAGCTCCTCGTCGATCATGGCGTTGCCGCCGAACTTGATGACGACGGTCTTTCCGTTGTGCCGGGTCAGCCAGGGCAGCGCCTCGATGAGGATCTGCGCCTTCGGGAGTGCGGTGTGCTTCCGCGCGGTGGTCATGAGCTGTACGCGCTGTTCTCGTGGACGTAGTCCGCGGTGAGGTCGTTGGCCCAGATGACTGCCGACTCGGTGCCTGCGGCGAGGTCGGCGGTGATCTCGACCTCCCGGTAGCGCATGTCGACGAGATCGCGGTCCTCGCCGACTCCGCCCTTCCTGCAGACCCAGACGCCGTTGATGGCGACGTTGAGCTCGTCCGGCTCGAAGGCCGCCTTCGTCGTGCCGATGGCGGAGAGCACCCGGCCCCAGTTGGGGTCCTCGCCGTGGATCGCGCACTTGAGGAGGTTGTTGCGGGCGATGGAGCGGCCCACCTCGACGGCGTCGTCCTCGGTCGCGGCGTTGACGACCTCGATCCGGATGTCCTTGGACGCGCCTTCCGCGTCCCCGATCAGCTGCCGGGCCAGGTCGTCGCAGACGGCCCGTACGGCCTCGGCGAACTCCGCCTGCTCCGGGGTGATCGCGCTCGCCCCGGAGGCCAGCAGCAGCACGGTGTCGTTGGTGGACATGCAGCCGTCGGAGTCGACCCGGTCGAAGGTGGTGCGGGTGGCATCGCGCAGCGCGGCGTCGAGTGCGGGAGCCGCGACGTCGGCGTCGGTGGTGAGGACGACGAGCATCGTGGCCAGGCCGGGGGCGAGCATGCCGGCGCCCTTGGCCATGCCTCCGACGGTCCAGCCGTCGCGGTCCACGACCGCGGTCTTGTGCACGCTGTCGGTGGTCTTGATGGCGATGGCGGCCTTCTCGCCGCCGTGTTCGCTCAGCGCAGCCGCGGCCTTCTCGATGCCCGGCAGCAGCTTGTCCATGGGGAGCAGCAGACCGATCAGCCCGGTCGAGGCGACGGCGATCTCACCGGCGCTGTGGCCCTTGAGTACCTCGGCGGCCTTCTCGGCGGTGGCGTGGGTGTCCTGGAAGCCCTGCGGTCCCGTACAGGCGTTGGCGCCACCGGAGTTGAGGACGACGGCGGTCACCTCGCCGCCCTTGAGCACCTGCTCCGACCAGAGGACGGGGGCGGCCTTGACACGGTTGGAGGTGAAGACACCCGCGGCGGCACGACGCGGACCGTTGTTGACCACGAGGGCCAGGTCCGGGTTACCGCTGTCCTTGATTCCGGCGGCGATGCCCGCCGCCGAGAACCCCTGTGCTGCCGTGACGCTCACGGTGCGACTCCGATCGTGGAAAGACCTGTGTCCTCGGGAAGTCCGAGGGCGATGTTCATGCTCTGCAGGGCGCCGCCGGCGGTGCCCTTGGCGAGGTTGTCGATGGCGCTGATGACGACGATCCGCCCGGCTGCCTCGTCGAACGCGACCTGGATCTGCACGGCGTTGGAGCCGTACACGGCGGCGGTCGCGGGCCACTGCCCCTCGGGCAGCAGATCGACGAAGGGCTCGTCCGCGAAGGCCTTCTCGTACGCGGCGCGCAGCACCTCGGCACTCACGCCCGGCTTCGCCTTCGCGCTGCAGGTGGCGAGGATGCCGCGGGGCATCGGCGCGAGGGTCGGTGTGAAGGAGACGGTCACCGGCTCACCGGCGGCCGCGCCGAGGTTCTGGATCATCTCGGGCGTGTGCCGGTGGACGCCGCCGACGCCGTACGGCGACATGTTGCCCATCACCTCGGACCCGAGCAGATGCGGCTTGGCCGCCTTGCCCGCACCGGACGTCCCGGAAGCGGCGACGATCACGGCCTCGGGCTCGGCGAGCTGGGCCGCGTACGCCGGAAAGAGCGCCAGCGACACGGCGGTGGGGTAGCAGCCGGGCACCGCGATACGCTTGCTCCCCGCCAGCGCGGCCCGCCCCCCGGGCAGCTCGGGCAGGCCGTACGGCCAGGTCCCGGCGTGCGGCGAGGCGTAGAACTTCTCCCAGTCAGCGGCGTCCTTGAGCCGGAAGTCGGCCCCCATGTCCACCACGAGCACCTCGTCCCCGAGCTGCTCCGCCACGGCGGCGGACTGCCCGTGCGGCAACGCGAGAAAGACCACGTCGTGCCCGGCGAGCACCTCGGGCGTGGTCGGCTGAAGCACCCGCCCGGCGAGCGGCCTCAGGTGCGGCTGCAACGCCCCGAGCGGCTGTCCCGCGTTGGAGTTCGCGGTGAGGGCCCCGATCTCGACCTCTGGGTGGACCAGCAGAAGGCGGAGCAGTTCCCCGCCGGCGTATCCACTCGCCCCTGCCACCGCTGCACGTACCACCATCGAAAGCCTCCTCGTCGATGGCATGACTATACGCAGCGTCGCACTTTTATGCAAAGAAAAGAAAGGGCTGGTGGCGTGCGGTGCTCGGTGACTGAGCGCACCACCTGGCCCGTGTGGAGTTGGCGCAGCAGTCGGAAGATGTGGGCCTCGACGGATTCGAGCGGGTACCCGAAGTCGAGGGAATCACCGACACCTGGTGGCGGAACGAGGACTCCCTCGTCGCCGTCTGCCGTGGCGAAGCCGTTGGCTTTGCCGCCCCGCACTGCCAGCAGACGCATGTCTACGGTGGACTCGAAAAGTGGAGCCTCGGCAGCGAATGACTTCCGTGGACGGCGGCTGTGGCGAGGCCGGGGACAGCGACGATCGGTGAGGAACGGGAGAGCCGGCAGTCGGCCCTCACCGGCGCCATGGGCTGTCCGGAGAACCGTGCCAGGTGCCGCCGGCGTCCTTCCCGGGGACGGAACCGGAATCGGAACCCGAACCACGTACAGAAGGCTCGTCCCCATGCACACACAGCACGACCGCACGGTGCAACCGACGAGCGGGGGTCCGCGACGCGGCCTGGTCGCTACGACATTTTCCGTGTTGCGGCGGGACCGGGGCCCCCTGGGGAGTGCGACGGTACGCGTCGTCAGCCTGTCGGGAGCGGCCTGGCTGCTGATGACGGCCGCGATATTCGGGCTCGCCTGGCCCCTCTTCACCCATATGCGGAACCAACGCATCTGGTACCACCACATGGAGGAGCCCTATACGCACGACGCCTCCCCCCTGGGACAGGTCGCCCTCTGCACGCTCCCGCTCTTCCTGCTTCTCCTCGGGACCGGCAGCGCGGCTCTGCAGACCGTGTGCTCGCGGGCCGTCGCGGCGGGGTCCCGCGAGCCCTCGCGGGAGGACTCGGCACGTGCCGTGACCCCCGCACGGGTGCGACCGGTGCTCGCCGTGTACGCGTTGCGCAGCCTGATCGTGTGGCCTCTGCCCGTGATCGCCGAAATCGTGTCGGAGCGGTTCACCGGCTACCAGCTCGACAGCCCGCTGCCCCTGGAACGCGGCTCACTGCCCTACACACTCGTCGAGGCCTCCCCCGTGGCTGCCGTATGCGTCGCCGTGGTGCTGCGACTCGCCCTCGGCCTCGCCCCGGCCGCCGCAGCTGACGGCCTCGGCCCACTCGCGGCCCTGCGCCGTTCCTGGTCGCTGATGTGGACGCGCGCCGGAGGGGTCCGCGTCCTCGCCCTGGCGCTGCCGCTGGCCGTGCTCTCCGCCGGGGTGGTCCGGCTGGTGGTGCAGGTCGCCCTGCCGCTGCGGCCCCTCGTACGATCGCTCCTCGAACAGGCGACGGGGAACTTCTTCGCCGCGTATTACGCCGGCATCCTCGCCCCCGTCATCGTCGGCGTCCTGGTCGGCGCAGCCGTGGCCCTGCCTGTGACCTTCACGGCGTTCGCGGCCCTCTACGACCGGCTCGGTTCACCCCGCACCTCTTCCCGAGGTGCCGGGGGGACCGCCGAATCCACCGCCTGACGCCGCACACGCCCGTCCGAACCCCGTCAGGCCTCGGACCGGGGAAGGCCGAGGGAACGGCTCTCCTCCACCACCCGGTAACCGGCGCTCGTGTACAGGTTCATCGCCACCTCGTTGCCGCCCCACACGGTGAACATCAGCACCGAGTCGCCGGCCGCGAGCGTCGCCTGTTCACCGGCCGCCATCGCAGCCCGTCCGTACCCCTTGCCGCGGTGGGCCTCCTCGATGTGCAGCGAGTAGCCGTACGTGGCCCCCGGGAGGTGCCGGTGCTTCAGCCAGCCGGTGCCGATCCTCTCGCCCGCCGCCTCCAGGACCAGGAACGTGTTGTCGGGCGTCGACAGGCCCTGGGGAAGCAGCTTCGCGAAGTCGTCGTCGGACTTGCGCGCGGCCTCCTCGGGGCCCATGGCCCCCGACCGGACGATGTCGTCGACGTAGGCGGCCTTCTCCCCGGCGGCCCAGACGGGAAACTCGGCCTCCGCCATCGGCCGCGCGACGATGCCGTCGACCGGCTTCGGCGGGGAAGCGATGCGCCGCGCCCTGAGCTGGCCACGGACGCCGTAGCCGTCGAACAGTTCGCCGGCGGGCTCGGTGATCCGTATGTCCACCCGGCGCGCGCCGCGCTCCGCGCACCAGGCCTCGGCCCAGTCCCGGGCGGCCTGTTCGTACCCCCGGCCGGCGTGGCCCGCGTCGACGTGGAGGTCACCGATGCGGCCCGCGGGCGCGCCGTCGTCGCCCGCCACGGACACGGCGATGTGTCCCACCAGGGTCCCGGCATCCTCGATCCCGGCAACGGTCCAGGTGGCGAGGTAGCCGCGGGCCTCCTCGACCAGGCTCTGCGCCGCGGCGTCACCGAGCCCGGCCGCCAGGTGCGAGGCGGTCAGCCGTCGCTCGAAGTCCTTCTGCCAATCCGCGCTGTCCGCAAGGACGTTGAATTCAGTCACCTGATCACACTAGCCACGCCTCATGGACCGGGACATGTGTTTTCGGCTGCCCGCGACCGTCAGCCGGCCGGCCATTCCCCGGTGCGGGCGAACCGCTCGATGCGGGTCGCGTACGGCGTCGGGTCGAGCCCCCGCTCGCGCGCCCAGGCCGTGTCGAGGTGGGTGGTGCGGTACGGGCCGGCGCCGTCGCCGATGACGGTGACGACGCTCCCCCGCACGCCCGCTTCGCGCATCCGTGCCACAAGATGGCATGTCCCCCAGAGGTTGGTGCCGGTCGCCGGTCCGGCTTCGATCCCGGTGGCCGTGCGCAGCCACCGGACGGCCGCGAGGGACGCCGCGTCCGGCACCGGGATCATCAGGTCGATCAGCGCCGGCCGGAAGCCGGGCTCGGTACGGGGGCGGCCGATGCCCGGAATCCGCGACGGCATCCCCGTGGTGTAGTCGGCGCACCCGCTCGCCCACGCGGGAAAGTAGGCGGAGTTCTCCGGGTCCACGACGGCCAGCCGGGTCGGATGGCCGTGCTGCCTCAGATGGCGTCCGATGACCGCCGACGTCGCGCCCGTACCGGCGCCGGTGACGATCCACTCGGGCACCGGGTGCGGCTCCCCGCCCAGTTGATCGAAGATCTCGTCGGCGACCGTCGGCTCACCGCATCCGGCGACCGCAGGCTCCGCGTCGGTGAAGTGGTCCAGGAAGTGGCCCCCTGTCCGCTCGGCCCGTGCCCGCGCCTCCGCCTGGGCCGCGGCCGGCGGCTGTTCGCCGCGCTGCCAGCGTCCGCCCTCCGCCTCGATCCTGGCCAGGACGTCCGCAGGAGTCCTCGCCGGTACGACCGCGGTGAATTCAAGCCCCAGCAGCCTTGAGAACCGGGCTCCGGCGACGGCGACCGCCCCGCTCGTGGCCGCGACCACCGGTGTGTCCGCCCTGATGGCGTGACGGGCAATCGCCTCGCAGAACATGGCCCGCACCAGGCGGTACTTCATGCTGCCGGTGGGATGCGCGGACTCGTCCTTGAGATAGATGTCGACGCCCGGAACCCCGGGCAGCGAAAGCGCGCGCAGTGGCGTCCGCGCCGGGTGCGGGCCGTCCTCCCGCACCCGCCGGATCGCGTCGGCGGCCCAGGCGCCGGGATGTGGGGTCGTCATGAAGGAACCCTACGACCCCACGAGGCGCTGCTGGGGTCCCAGTTGCATCCGGTACTCCGCGGTGAGCTGTTGAGCCGGACTGCGGACACTTCTCCAGAGTTGCTGCCGTCAGACGCCGTCCGGTGCCATGGCTGCCAACCGGGCCGTCGGCGGCAGCGGTGTGTGGTGCGGGCATGCCTCGAACGCCTGGATCACGATGGCCGCGAAGCGCCGGGAGGCCATGATCCGGGTGGTGCTCGACGCGGCCTGGATCCCCTTGTTCGCCATCAGGACGAGAATGAGGTCGTCCAGGACGAAATCGGACCGCAGGTGCCCCGATTCGCCGGCTCGCCGGGCCAGTTCGGCGACCGCCTTCAGCGTGTACGTACGGCCCTCGACGACATCCGTCTCCCCCGGGAAGGCCGACAGGAACGCCTCGGTGAAGCCCCGGTCGCGGGCGTGCAGCTCGCAGATCTTCTCGATCACCAGGCAGAGGCCACGCCACGGATCGGGGTCGGCGCACCCCTCGTCGACGACCTCGCGGCAGGCGCGCATCTGGTCCTCGAAGGCTTCCGCGACCAGCAGCTGCTTGGTCGGGAAACGACGGTACAAGGTGGCTGGGCCCACCCCGGCGCGCCGGGCGATCTCCCGCATCGGCACGTTCAGGCCGTCGGTGGAGAACAGCTCCCGTGCCGCGCCGAGGATGCGTTCGCGGTTGTCCAGCGCGTCGGCGCGCAGCGTCTGAGGCAAACGGTTGGTCATCGCTCTCACTTCAGCCAAGTGGACGGGGGCGTCCATTACCGTCGCAAGCGTAGGTGCCGCGTACGGAACAGGCACCGCGCACGGCCGAGCACGACCGGACCCGACCGGATCGAGAACGCGGAGACGACATGAAGGCGATCACTATCCAGACGTACGGAGGCCCCGAAGGACTGGCCGTCGTCGACCTGCCGGAGCCCGTACCGGCTGCCGGAGAGGTGGTGATCACCACCGAGGCGGTGGGCGTCAGCGGTGCCGACACCGTGATCCGAAGCGGGGCGCTGGCCGCCTACGGCTTCGAGGAGGGCCACATCCCGGGCAGCGAGGTGGCGGGCACCGTGACCGCCGTCGGCGACGGTGTCGACGCGTCGTGGACCGGCCGGCGGGTGTGGGGCTTCACCGGTACCGGCGGGGGCTACGTCGAGCACGCCGTCGCGGCGGCCGGGGAGATCCTCCCCCTGCCGGAGAACCTGTCCGCCGCCGACGCGGTGACGCTCGGCAGTTCCGGTGCGGTGGCCCACTTCGGGCTCAGACACGCCCATTTCACCCCGGGGGAAAGGGTCCTGGTGCGTGGCGCGGCCGGCAGCATCGGGATCATGGCCGTACAGCTCGCGGCTCGGGGCGGTGCCGGTGCGGTGGCCGTCACGACGTCGTCGGCCGGGCGCGGCGCGCGGCTGCGCCGGCTCGGTGCGACCCATGTGCTGGACCGCTCCGGCGAAGGAGGGGTCGGGGCACCCTCGGGCTATGACGTGATCATTGACGTGGTGGCCGGTGCGGACATGCCGTCCTTCTTCGACAGGCTCCGCCCGAACGGCCGCATGGTGGCCGTGGGCGCTGTGGCGGGCCGGCCGCCGGCGGACTTCGGTGCGCGGATGATGGCGGCGTTCCAGAAGTCGATGTCCTTCGCGACCTTCAGCGCGGCCACCGTCTCCCGGGCCGACCTGCGTGCCGTGCGGCGCGAACAGTTCGCCGCAGCGGGCCGCGGCGAGATCGAAACGGTGGTGCATGAACTGCTGCCGCTGGACGAGGCCGTGCTGGCGCACCGGAAGATGGACGCGGGCGAGGTCTTCGGCAGGATCGTGCTGACGCCGTAGCGTCCGCTGCGCCGCTGCTGCCGTCGTTCCCGTCGTCCGGCGCCGAACAGCCGGCCGCTCCCGGTCACATGACCGGCTCGCCGATGGCCGGCAGGTCTCCCTCCACCTTGCCGCCGCCGGCTGTCGATCCCGAGGAGGCGGCACCTCCGTCGCTCTCCCGGTTGGCGCGGTCGATCTCGGCCATGTGTTCCTCGGCCCAGGCGCGCACCATCGCCAGCGGCTCCTCCAGGGACAGGCCGAGCGGGGTGAGCCGGTAGTACACGCGCGGCGGCACCGTCGGCTCCACGCGGCGGTCGGCCAGACCGTCGCGGGTCAGGCCCTGGAGGGTGACGGACAGCATCTTCTGCGAGATGCCGGGCATCCTGCGCCGCAGTTCCGCGAACCGCACCTCCTGCGGGGACGCCTCGGCCAGCACTTTGACGGCCATCGACATCCACTTCGTGCCGATCCGGTCGAGCAGGCCGCGGGTCGGGCACTTCGGGTCGAACAGATCTCCGCGAATCCCCTGCGGGGACCGTTGCGCCGGAGAGGTCACCTGGAGCTCACCACCTGACGCGGAAGTGCCCTCTTGGCACTCCCCCAGTAGTTACCTATCGTTTTGTAGTCACTCATGGTAACCGCATGGCCCGCATCGACCCCAGGAGTCCCCGTGTCCGTCGCATCGAGTCCCGTCACCAGCCGCCGCAGGCCGGGCACCGAGGTCCGGCGGGTCACCGCCAACGGCATGGAGCTCAACGTGGCCATCGCGGGGCAGGGGCCCGCCGTCCTGCTGCTGCACGGCTTCCCGCACACCTGGCAGCTGTGGACCCATGTCATGGACGGGCTGTCGGACCGGTTCCGGGTCATCGCGCCGGACCTGCGGGGCTTCGGGGCGAGCACCCGGGCGGTGGACGGGTACGACGCGGGCACGCTCGCGGCCGACGCCGAGGCCCTGCTCCACGCGCTCGGGGAGAGCTCCGCGGCCGTCATCGGAATCGACGCGGGCACGCCGCCGGCCTTTCTGCTGGCCATGCGCCGTCCCGGTCTTGTCCGGCAGCTGGTGGTCATGGAGTCATTGCTGGGCAGTCTCCCGGGCGCCGAGGAGTTCCTTGCCGGAGGGCCGCCGTGGTGGTTCGGCTTCCACAGCGAGCCCGGCCTGGCCGAATCCGTGCTCACCGGGCAGGAAGCCCGGTACATCGACTGGTTCCTGGACGCGGGCACGCTCGGGCAGGGGATGGACCCCGCCGTCCGTGCGGCCTTCCTCGACGCCTACACCGGGAGCGAGGCTCTGCGGTGTGCGTTCTCGTACTACCGCGCGCTGCCGGCGAGCGCCGGGCAGATCCGGGACGCCGTCCGTACGGACCGGCTGACCGTGCCCGCCATGGCCATCGGCGCCCGGCCCGTCGGCAGGGCGCTCGAACAGCAGCTGCGGCCGGTGGCGGACCGTCTCGTCGGCCATGTCATCGAGGACTGCGGGCACATCATTCCGCTGCACCGGCCCGCTGAACTGCTGCGCCTGCTGGAACCGTTCCTGCTGTCGGCCGGGGCGCCAGCGGAATCGGCGCGTGAGTGACCTGCATCCCGGCAGCCCGGGCGAACGAACGCGGCCGCTCGTCCCTGTCGTCCGCCGGGCGGGCCCGGCTGCCGCGTACCCTCGATTCCCATGCCAGCCCCCCGCCTGCATCACGTCGCGGTCCTCGTTCTCGAGGGCGCGAAGCCACTCGATGTCGGCATTCCCGCACAGGTCTTCACCACCCGCGCGAGCATGCCGTACGAGGTGCGGGTGTGCGGCGCGGCGCCTGGCCTCGTGGCCGGTGGCGACGGCCTGTCGTACTCCGTCACCCACGGGCTCGACGCCCTCGAATGGGCCGACATCGTCTTCGTGCCCGGCTACCGGCTCCCCGACCGCGACGACCCGCCACAGCCCGTCATCGACGCGCTGATCGCCGCCCATGACCGGGGCGCGCGCCTCGCCGCCATCTCCACCGGCGCCTTCGCCCTCGCTGCGACGGGACTCCTCGACGGCCGCCGCGCCACGACCCACTGGCACTACACGAAGGCGCTCGCGGCGAAGTATCCGCGCGTGCGGGTCGACGAGAACGTCCTGTTCGTCGACGAGGGCGGCGTGCTGACGTCGGCAGGCGCCGCGTCTGGCATCGATCTGTGTCTGCACGTGCTGCGCGGCGACCTCGGCGTGGCCGCGTCGAACTACGCGGCCCGGCGCCTGGTCGCGGCGCCCTACCGCAGCGGGGGCCAGGCCCAGTACGTGCCGCGCAGCGTGCCTGAGCCGCTCGGCGAGCGGTTCGCCGCCACGCGCGAGTGGGCGCTGCACCGGCTCGGCGAACCGCTCACCCTGGAGGTTCTCGCCCGGCACGCTGCGGTCTCACCGCGTACGTTCTCGCGGCGTTTCGCCGAGGACACCGGGTACACCCCGATGCAGTGGGTCATGCGGGCGCGCGTCGACGTGGCCCGTGAACTGCTCGAACGGTCGGAGCTGGGCGTCGAGCAGATCGCCGCCGATGTCGGACTCGGCACCGGGGCCAATCTGCGACTGCACTTCCAGCGCATCCTCGGCACCACGCCGAGCGAGTACCGGCGCACCTTCGCCCACGGCGCATAGCCATGGCCGGCCCGGGTGGCGAGATCCTTACGAACCATGGCGATCACGCCGCTGTCAGGGGGGTGGGGCGAGCCCGATGCTGGGAGCGAGGAGAAAGGGACTCTCACATGACTCGCATCGCCATCAACGGATTCGGCCGCATCGGACGCAACGTGCTGCGCGCGCTGCTCGAACGCGACAGTGACCTCGAAGTCGTCGCCGTCAACGACCTCTCGGAGCCCGCCACCCTGGCGCGGCTGCTCGCCTTCGACACCACGGCCGGCCGGCTCGGACGCCCGGTGACCGTGGACGGGGACACTCTCGTCGTCGACGGCCGCCGCATCAAGGTGCTCGCCGAGCGGGAACCGGCCAAGCTGCCGTGGGCCGAGCTCGGTGTCGACATCGCGCTGGAGGCGACCGGCCGCTTCACCTCGGCGAAGGCGGCCCGCGGCCACCTCGACGCGGGTGCGAAGAGGGTGCTGGTCGCCGCGCCGTCGGACGGCGCGGACGTCACGCTCGCGTACGGCGTCAACAATGACGCGTACGACCCGGCGCTGCACACGGTCGTCTCGAACGCCTCGTGCACGACCAACGCGCTTGCCCCGCTGGCCGCGGTGCTCGACGAGCTCGCCGGTATCGAGCACGCGTTCATGACGACGGTGCACGCCTACACGCAGGAGCAGAACCTGCAGGACGGCCCGCACCGCGACGCCCGCCGGGCCCGCGCCGCCGGGGTCAACATCGTGCCGACCACGACGGGTGCCGCCAAGGCGATCGGTCTCGTGCTGCCGAATCTCGACGGCAAGCTGTCGGGCGACTCCATCCGCGTGCCGGTCCCGGTCGGCTCGATCGTCGAGCTCAACAGCACCGTGGCCCGCGATGTGTCGCGCGACGAGGTGCTGGCGGCGTACCGGACCGCGGCGCAGGGGCCGCTGGCAGGCGTCCTCGAATACTCGGAGGACCCGCTCGTGTCGTCCGACATCACGGGCAACCCCGCCTCGTCGATCTTCGACTCGGCCCTCACCCGCGTCGACGGCCGCCACATCAAGGTGTCCGCCTGGTACGACAACGAGTGGGGCTTCTCGAACCGCGTGATCGACACGCTGACGCTCCTCGCCACTCGCTGAGCCGGCCCGGGGACGGCCTCCCCCGGGCCCGTGAGGGCTCAGGGGCGCCGCAATGACAAGTGGGTGGTCCCCTTTCCGGCCGAACGGAAAGGGGCCACCCACACTGCGGTTCCGGCGGCCGGTGTCAGGAGCGGGGCTCCTGCTCCTTGCCACTG